>JAAZLY010000115.1 GCA_012799115.1 Bacillota bacterium | reverse complement strand
CCTGTTCAGGTACTCCCATTCTCTGTGAGGTTAATGATAGTTACTCGTCCTAGTCATCGTTTTTACCTATTGCCATAAGAATAATTCTCTTTTACCTGTTTGTCAAGGGCTAATACAAAAGTTAGCCCTTGCCTAGTATACGTTTAGCTATTTAAAGAGGATGAGGGCAATAAACTCCAAGGGTTCTTCTCCGATACTCTTCATAGCGTGGCCTTGACCAGCCGCGGTAAAGGTCACATCGCCAGCCTTAATCACAGAGACAACCCCATTGTCGTTGTATTCTGCTATGCCCTTTAGAATGTAAAAGGTCTCCGATTCGTTCTCGTGAACATGGTAACCGAGTGATGCGCCAGGTTCTATGATCCCGTGGGAAAACAGCCTTCCTTTGTCATACATCTCCGGGGCACCTTCTAATAGATGACGCATTGTGACGGTTCCTTCACCGCCAAATCGCTTCTCAAAGATGTCTGTCTTAATCTCATCGTCTTGTCGAATCACAGGTATCCTCCATTCACATCGCTACTGTTTCTGCACTTGAACAAGAGTTCGCTCTGGAGTCCGGAAAACCTGCTTGTTGGGTGATAGAGCACATACTTCTTCTTGCCATATTGTCTTATCTGTATTATAATTAGTAATACAGATAATACAGAAAGGAGAAGTGCGATGTTAATCAGCCTCGATATGACTGGGGAAGAACCGCTCTATCTCCAGCTACGTAACGCCATCGTCTTGGCCATTGGCTCAAAGAGCCTCCAGGAAGGTGAGGGATTACCAAGTGTTCGCCAACTTGCCGAGGATTTAGGGATCAATGCGATGACGGTAAACAAGGCCTATACGCTCTTGAAAGACCAGGGCTTTATCGAAATCGATCGTCGTCAGGGTGCAAAGGTGATGGTAACGAGAGAGGCATATCCTCACTTCCCCGAACGCTGGCAGGAACAGTTCACCCTCTTGATAGCAGAAGGTCACGCCCGGGGGCTGGGAAGGGAAGAACTACTGGAAATGTATGAAACACTCTGCAACAATCTTTTTGAAAAAGGGGGGACCGACTGATGTTTGTTCAGGTCACAACAATATTGATCATAACTTGCGCTCTGTTTCTGAGTTTTCGGTCCGCAGCCACATTTAGGAAAAACGTTGTCCTCAACGTAACCTTACCTCCAAAAGCTCAAGGCGACCCTAGGGTGCAGAAAATCATTTCTGACTACAAGAAGAGCAATGTCCTCTTATCGCTGGTATCGCTAGGAGGGGGTACTGTCATTCTCTTGGCTCGAGAGGTGAGTATACTCCTGCTCTTGTTCACAGTGTGGGTCGGATTGTCTCTGATTGGCGGAGTCCTTTTGTCTAATGTGTATTCGAAGAAACTGATGCGCCTAAAAGGTGAGGAAGGATGGTGGGCTGGTCCTCGAGATGTCGTCAAGGTAGACCTGATCGTCTCGCGGGAAAAGAGCAAACTACCACTTTCTAGGCTATGGTTCATTCCTGCGCTCCTCATTGTGCTAGGTCTCTTCGGTTGGGGACAACCTGCTTTTGCCTTCCTGGGCCTGGGGGAAGTCATTCTCTTCTACTTGCTCTATCGTCTCTCAGCTCGGGAACCTGCCCGGGCCTATAGCGAGGATAGTCGGATCAATTTAGCATTGACTAGGGTTTCGATTCGAGGCTGGACCCTTTGCTGGGTGGCCTTGGCCAATGGCCACGCTTGCTTTCTTCTCTTCCTAGCCCTCTTCTTTCGCTATGCCCAAGGGTCTGTTTTAGGATTGGCCTCTTTCTTGACGACTCTAGCCACGCTCTTTGCCGTTGTCTTAACAGGCTCTGGTATTCAACGTAAGCAGAATCGCCTCCTGCAGACCTCTGGATCCAACTTTGTGGTGGATGAGGATCACTATTGGCGGGGCCTGCTTTACAATAATCCACACGATAGCCGAATTATGGTGCCAAAGCGTTTTGGGTTTGGCATGACAATGAACCTTGGGAACAAGAAGGGACGCGCCGTCTTCTATGGTACGGTAATTGGTGTCGGGGTGCTACTTCTAGGACTGTTCTTCGTGTTCCTGGCCCTGGATACGTCGGACTATGCTTTGCGGATCGCTGAAACCGAGATTGTGGTGCAGGCTCCTCTTTATGGTTTCGCCTTTGCCACTGAGGATATTAAGAACGTCTCACTTGTACAAAACCTCCCTAGGGGCACAAGGACAAATGGGGCAGAGACCAGTAGGTATGCTATTGGTAACTACGCAGTGGGGGGCTATGGACCTAGCAAGCTATATGTCTATAAGAATAGTCCGCCCTATATCTACATCGAACTTGACAATCTCCACATCTTTTTCAATGCCAAGACAGCACAACAGACCCGGGACTACTATGGGAAACTGCAAGAAATGGTCCGTTAAAAAGGAATAGACCTCCTCGGAGGTCTATCCTTCTAAGAACTGATTGGTATAGAGACGGTAGTAATATCCTTTGGCAGCCATCAACTCATTGTGGTTGCCTTTTTCCTGCACTTTCCCGTCTCTGATGACCAAGATCACGTCAGCAGAGCGAACTGTGGAGAGGCGGTGGGCAATGATGAAGCTGGTCCGCCCTTGGAGAACTTTCCGAATTGCATCTTGAATCAGCATTTCGGTTTCGGTGTCGATGGAAGACGTGGCTTCGTCCAAGACAAAGATCCTTGGATCGGCGAGAATCGCCCTGGCAAAGGAGATGAGTTGTTTCTGACCTGTGGAGAGAAGTCCTCCGCCTTCACCAACTTCCGTGTCATAGCCCTGAGGCAGTTTGACAATGAACTCATGGGCATTGACCAGTGTTGCCGCACGTTCGACCTCTTCGTCAGATGCCTGCAATCTTCCATAGCGAATGTTCTCTCTGATGGTGCCAGAAAAAAGATGGGGGCTCTGCAATACATAGCCTAGATTACTCTGTAGCCACTTGACTGGGCGTTCGCGGTAATCTACACCATCAATGAGAATGCGTCCGCTAGTCGGTTCGTAGAAACGACAGGCTAGGTTAACAATGGTGCTCTTACCTGAGCCAGTCTCACCAACAAGGGCAATCGTCTGTCCTGGTCTGACTTTGAGACTGAAGTCGCTCAAGACGGGTTCTAATGGATTGTAAGCAAAGCTCACATTTTCAAACTCCACAGCTCCCTCTAGGTAAGGCCACTCATCCTTCAACCCTGGACGATCCTGAATTTCTGGCTCGGTGTTGATCAATCCCATCACGCGCTCCGCAGCAGCATGGGCCATCTGGAGTTCGGCAAAAATTCGGGCGATCTCCCGTACTGGCTCGAAAAATTGGATCGTATACGAAGCAAAGGCGACCAATACTCCGTAGGTAATGGTTCCAGCGACAACTCCGTTCCCCCCGGCCCACAGAGTGAGGCTCGTTCCAATACTGCCGAGCATCAGGACAATGGGCAGATAAAGGGCTGAAAAGGTAGCCGCCCTAATGCTCGAGGCCCTTAAGCCTCCAGTCAGGGTTTTGAACTCCTGGAGATTTTCTTCTTCTCGGCTGAGAATTTTTGTTGTTGTAGCTCCCATGATTCCTTCGCTGAAAGCTCCAGTAATCTTGGAATTCATCTTGCGGACATTGCGATAGGCCCTCAAGATTTGCTTTTGGAAATAGACGCTAGCGACAGCCAAGACTGGCAATACGACAATTGTCAAGAGTGCTAGGCGCCAATTCATCGTGAACATGACGATGGCATAAAAGATCATGGCCACGCCGCCCCAGAGTAGATCGATCAGACTCCAGGAGATAATCTCGCCGAGGCGGTTCACGTCACTGGTAAGGCGGGCGAGAAGCCAGCCTGCCGCCCGTTTGTCATAGAAGGAAAAGGATAGCTTGTGCAGGTGCTCAAAACCCACCTTGCGGATGGTGTAGGTGACACCGGACTCGATCTTTCCAGCCATCTTGATGAAGATATAGACATTCAGGCTCTGCATGACAACCAGAATTCCAAAGCCCACGGAAAACAAAGGGAGACCCTCGGTCGTCTCTGGTACAATGAAACGGTCGATCGCCACTTTTGTCATGTAGGGAAAGAGGGCGTCACCTGCAGCCATGGCTACGGTTCCGAGTATGGCGAACACGACGTAGCGCCGATACGGTTTGGCCAGTTGCAGGATCTGACGCCAAAGCTTGAGGTCTATTTTCTCTTCATGCACTTCTTCTTGGAGAACTGCTTCTTGCATACGATCACCTTCTTTATCAAGCCCTAATTTCGGCTTCCAAAGTATTTTGAATGTCCCAGATACGTGCGTACGGGCCATCGACCTTCATGAGTTCGTCGTGCGTACCAGATTGAACGATTCTACCGTGATCCAAGACCAAAATCAGATCTGCACCCGCCAAACTGGTAATTCGGTGGGAGATCAAGAAGGTAGTCGTTTTGTCGCTCCGCTTCTCCAGAGCTCTTTGAATGGCAACATCAGTCTCGGTATCCACCGCACTGAGTGAATCGTCGAAAATCAAGATGGGACTATGGGTAATGAGGGCTCTGGCAATGGCAATCCTCTGCCTCTGTCCGCCCGATACCGAGACTCCCCGTTCACCCACGAGGGTATCGTAGCCCTGGCTGAAACTGAGGATCACGTCATGGATGGCAGCTTGCTGACAAATAGCATAGAGTTCCTCATCATCAACGTTTCCGCTAGCCAGAGTGATGTTCTCCCGAATTGTCTTGGCAAACAAGAACGGTTCCTGGGAGACGACTGCCACATTCTTGCGCATCCATCGCTTGTCAATCGTCTTGAGCTCTCGACCACCGATCTTGATGGATCCTTCCTCATAGTCATAAAGCCGTGCTAGGAGGTGGACCAGGGAGCTCTTTCCAGATCCGGTGTGCCCTAGAAGGGCTACTGTCTGCCCTGCTTTTACTTCAAAACTTACATTTTCGAGCACCCGTTGCCCTGGTTCATAGCCAAAGCAAACGTTGTCGAAGACAATGTCTCCAGTGACAGGAGGCTGCTCTGAGTTTTCCACAAGTTCTTCCCTGGGTTCATCCAGGATTTCCTGTAGTCTGTCTGCGGCCACAACCGCCTTGCCTAAGTCTGTGAGTAGCCGTCCCAGTTGACGAACTGGCCAGACAAGCATGCCAATATAGGTGGTGAAGAGTGCCATGGTGCCCATGGTGATCTCTCCCTGGGCCGCAAAGTAGGTTCCAGAGATAACGACCAAGGCGATTTGGAAGAAGGCCATGAGGTCACTACCACCCCAATAGCAGGCTAAGAGCCAGATGAGATGATAGAGTTTATCCCGATTGACTTGATTCTTCTCATCAAAGCGGTCAATCTCGTAGTCTTGATTGGCAAATGCCCGCACAACTCTGATCCCAGTTAGGTTCTCTTGTAGTACTGTCGTAAGCGCTGCCTCAGCCTCGTCTGCTTCTCTAAAGGCCTTTTTCACCTTGAGGAAAAAGAGAATGGCAAAGGCAAAGATGATGGGTAGCGTGATCACCGAGAGCATCGTCATACGGCGGTCAGCTCGAAGCATAATGCTGATGATCAGGACTACCATAAATAGGGAACTGCCCATTTCCACAAGCTGCACGCCCAAGAATCTCCGGATCGTCTCTACGTCAGAAGTGCACCTCTGCATGAGATCACCGCTATCCGCTTCCTTGTGGTACTTGTACGGAAGGTGTTGGATGTGATTATAGACGCGATCTCGAATGTTCTTGGCGATGCCTTCACTGGCCTGGGATGCGAGTCTTCCCCTGAGAAACATAAAAAGGCCCCTGAATATGGTGATGATAATCAACACTATACCAGGGACCCAAAATGCTTGACCGATATTCTCTACAAAATTGCGTATCAACAAAGGCGCTGCCAGAGGCTCATCTCCAATGATATTGTCGATGGTGATCCGAATCACCAATGGTGCGGAGATGGAAGCTAGGCTGGCTAACCCTACCGAGAGAATGGCTCCAAGATATAGTAGTCGATTTTTCCCCATGTAATTCCAGAGTATCCGAATTGATTTCATGCCGCGAGGCCTCCTTTCATTACTGAATGTGCACTTTTTCACTATAGCACCAATTTTTTCTTTAGGCAAGAGGTCTGTCGTTTCCGAATCAATTTTTCCAAAATCTGCTTGCACTATCCATATCGCAATGATATGATAGTGATATCAAAAGGATATCGAAAGGGGTATGTTTATGAAGGAGAAGATTCTAAAAGCGAGACCTGGACTGCCCATGTTAGTCCTCTTCATCGTCCTTTACCTTGGAATCATCGGTCTGGTAGTATGGGGAGGCATGATGTTAGATGCTGGACACGGCATTGGAGCCTTACCACTTATCGTCGGCCTCGTTGGACTTTTCGTTGGGTTTATTCCCTTCTTTGGATTTAAGATTATCAAGCCCCAAGAAGCGTTGGTCCTAACCCTCTTTGGTAACTATACGGGTACATTACGAGAACCTGGCTTTTTCTGGGTACACCCCTTCTCATCGGCGGTAAACCCTGCAGCAAAGACTCGTCTGGGCCAAAGTGCAGATGTGGATCAAGGTGCTACCTCTAAAGTAGTTATTTCAGGTCAGGGCACCTCTGGTCAAATCAATGTTCCAAGTAAGAAGATTTCCTTGAAGATCATGACCTTAAGTAACTCCAAACAGAAAGTCAATGATGCGCTGGGTAATCCAGTGGAAATCGGGATCGCCGTCATGTGGCGAGTAGTAGATACTGCTCAAGCTGTCTTCAATGTAGATAACTACAAAGAATATCTATCCTTACAGTGTGATAGTGCTCTGAGGGACATTGTGCGGATCTATCCCTATGATGTAGCCCCGGGCGTGGATACTACAGGAGATGGAATTCCCGATGATGGTAGCCTCAGGGGTTCGAGCAGGGTCGTAGCAGAGCGAATTCGAGAGACCATTCAAGCTAAGGTGCGCGAAGCAGGTCTCGAGATCATCGAAGCCCGCATTACCCACCTTGCCTATGCACCTGAAATCGCCGCGGTTATGCTTCAGAGGCAACAGGCCAGCGCCATCATCGATGCCCGGAAGATGATTGTAGAGGGAGCAGTGAGCATGGTAGAGATGGCCCTCGCGCAACTGAGCGAACAAGCGATCGTCGAACTCGATGAAGAGCGTAAGGCAGCCATGGTATCGAATCTCCTTGTCATTCTATGTGGCAATAGGGATGCCCAGCCTATTGTAAACAGCGGAAGCTTGTACTAAAGGTGGCTAAGAAGCAAGTCCCACTTCGCTTGTCGCCCAAGCTCTATGAGGAAATTGCGGCCTGGGCAGAGGATGATTTTCGATCCGTCAATGGACAGATTGAGTTCTTACTCACAGAGTGTGTTCGGCAGCGAAAGAAGACCGGCAAGTATGGTCCTGGACCTAGCGTTAAGGACGATAATCCAGGTAGTAGAGATGATTAGACGAAGGGGCCCTGGGAGGTCCCTTTCTGTTTTCATCTGAAAACTTTTCTCCAATCTGCAGGGTTTCAAGCTGACAAACCTAATACTAATACGTAAAGAGAAAGTTAATAATGTACAAAGGGGAGTTCACATGACATCGTATCAACCAGAACCATATAAGATTAAGATGGTGGAACCCATCCGACTTCTGCCACGGGAAGAGCGGCAAAAGTGCATCGAGAAGGCGGGCTATAACCCGTTTTTATTACGTAGCGATGAGGTCTATATCGATTTACTCACCGATAGTGGTACTGGGGCCATGAGTGATCGCCAGTGGGCAGGGCTCATGCTAGGAGATGAATCCTATGCAGGCAGTCTCAATTTCTACCACCTGGAAGAGACTGTACAAGCCTTAAGTGGTCACCAGTACGTCTTGCCTACGCATCAAGGAAGGGGAGCGGAGCAAGTGATCTTTCCTCTTCTAGTGGAGCGACAAGGTCAGTATGTCTTGGGCAATATGCATTTTGATACGACGAAAGCCCATATTGAACTGGCCAAGGGAAGAGCGGTAAACTTTATCAATGCAGAGGCCCTTGATACTGCCAAGGAGCATCCCTTTAAAGGTAACTTTGACTTGGCTGCCATGGAGCAGTTCATTCAGGATAAGGGACCAGATTCAATTGCAGCCATTGTGACGACTGTGACCTGCAATAGTGTAGGCGGACAGCCCATCTCGATGGATAACATCCGAGGGGCCTACGAGATAGCAAAGAGATACGACATACCGGTTGTGATGGATAGTGCGCGCTTTGCAGAGAACGCCTATTTCATTAAGCAGCGCGAAGAGGGCTATGCCAATCGAAGCATCCCTGAGATCGTGAAAGAACAGTTCTCTTACTGTGATGTGTTTACCATGAGCGCCAAGAAAGACGGTTTAGTCAATATTGGCGGACTACTCGCTGTGCGGGAAGATAAGAGCTTGTTCCAGCGCTGTCAGGCCATGGTTGTACCGCTGGAAGGATTTCCCACCTACGGCGGCCTAGCTGGTCGTGATATGGAGGCTTTGGCTATTGGCCTGAAGGAAGTGGTGGACGAAGATTACTTAACACAGCGTATTTCCCAGGTCGGGCTTTTGGGTAAGCTGCTACAAGAGGCAGGCGTTCCAGTACAATCGCCCATTGGCGGACACGCGGTCTTTGTGGATGTAGGAAGAATCTTACCTGACATGCCCAAGACGCAGTACCCAGCCCATGCCTTTGCTGTTGCCTTGTATGTCGAGAGCGGCATTCGTGCAGTTGAGATCGGCTCTTTGCTCTATGGGCGCGATCCAGAGACTGGTGAAGACGGTCTTTCCGATCTAGAGCTTCTTCGCTTAACGATTCCCCGGAGGGTCTACACCGACAATCACATGCGCTATATTGCCGATTCAATAGCTAGAGTATACGCCAAACGGGATCAAATCAAGGGAATCGCCTTTGAGTATGAGCCACCGATCCTGCGTCACTTTACAGCGCGTTTTCGCCTTGTAGACTGAGGTACAAGATAGACTAGTATCGAGTGTGGATATTTGAGGAGGTTGTGTATGACAAACGAAGTACAAAAATGGGATCTGGAGAGCATTTTCCCCGGCGGAAGTGCTTCACCAGAGTTTCAGGAACAGCTTGATATGGTGCGGTCGAAGACGGAAGAACTGAAGAGGGAGGTCGCAGCGCTGACGGCGGATTTGAATCTTGAGCAACTCAAGGCACTGATCCAGAGTATGCAAGATGTCCAAATCTATCTGGGCGAATGTCGTGCCTTTGTCGGTTGTCTCACAGCGCAAGATGTGCGCGATGACAAGGCCAAGCTTCTTCAGGGCGACCTCGGCCAGATCGCTGCAGCATTGGCTGGTGTATTCACCACTATTGATCACCTTCTCGTCAGTATTCCTGAGGAGAAATGGCAGAGCTTCCTTTTGGATGAGGAGCTGAAGGAACTGAGCTTTTCCCTGAATGAAAGGCGCAGTGTGGCCCAGACCAAGATGGCACCAGAACTTGAGGCTTTAGTCACAGACCTGGAAGTGGATGGTTATCATGCTTGGTCCCATCTTTACTATACGATTGTGGGCGAAATGTCCATTGATATGGAGATCGAAGGTAAAGTCCAGACCCTTTCCATGGGGCAGGCGGCAAATCTTCTTTCGAACCCCGACCCCAAAGTGCGCCAGGAAGTTTTCCAAAAGTATGAGGCGGCCTGGGCTGACAAGGCTGAACTTTTTGCCAGTACTCTCAACCATTTGGCCGGTTTCCGGATTAATCTTTATAGGAATCGGAACTGGGATGATGTATTGGCGGAACCGCTGCAGAGAAATCGTATGGAACGGGCAACTCTGGATGCGATGTGGGCAGCGGTAGAAGGCGGTAAGCCGCATTTGGTGAAGTTCTTGGAGCGCAAGGCAGAACTTCTTAACCTCGACCAAGTAGCCTGGTATGATCTAGGTGCACCCTTAGGTGATGCGGGGAAGCAGATCCCCTTTGACCAGGCCAAGGCTTTCGTCGTGGAGCAGTTTAGGAAGTTCAGTCCAGAGATTGCCGACTTCACCCAAGAGGCATTAGATCGGCGTTGGGTCGAGGCGGAAAACCGAGGAGGCAAACGCCCTGGAGCGTTCTGCACTTCGTTTCCTCTAAGTAAGGAATCGAGGGTTTTTATGACCTACTCCGGCACCATAGATAGCTTGGGTACGCTAGCCCACGAGCTCGGCCATGCCTATCATGGACATGTGCTGAAAGATGCTCCACTCTTCCTACGACGCTATGCTATGAATGTTGCTGAGACTGCATCCACCTTTGGCGAGCTCCTCGTGGTAGATGGGGCGATTGGGGCAGCTACGAGTCCCCAAGAGAAACTTGGCATTTTGGAAGACAAAATCGGGCGCAGTGTGGCCTTCTTTATGGACATTCACTCCCGCTTCCTCTTTGAAACTCGGTTCTATGAAGCAAGGAAGAAAGGTCTCGTTAGTTCTGCACAGCTGAACGAGTTGATGATGGAGGCCCAAAAGGAGGCCTTCTTGGGTAGTCTCAAGGAATACCATCCCCATTTCTGGGCGTCAAAACTCCACTTCTACTCAACGGGAGTTCCCTTCTACAACTTCCCCTATACCTTTGGCTATCTCTTTAGTGCAGGTGTCTATGCTAGAGCCAAAGCAGAAGGGCAAGGTTTTGCCAAGAGTTACGCTAGACTCCTGATGGACACAGCGAGAATGTCTGTGGAAGACCTGGCCCAGAAACACTTGGGAGTGGATCTAACGAAACCAGATTTCTGGGAGGCGGCAGTAAAACTGGCCACCGATGATGTTGAAGAGTTCTTACAGTTAACAAAGTAGAAGGAAGGGCCACGGCCCTTCCTTTTCTGTCTGGCCCGCGTCTCTGACACGGTGCAGGATTTGCCCTGTAAGGAGATGAATTACCTGGTATGAGATACAAGAAAGGGTGAGTTTCGGTGAAAAGACGCAGAGGCTATCGGCGCTTTGGGTTACTTGGCTACCCCTTAGGGCATAGCATATCACCCTTTATTCATGAGAGCATTATGGAGATTGTTGGTATCCCAGGAGAGTACAAACTCTATCCTCTAGCAGCTGACGCGTTGCCTGAGCATGTACCCACGCTTCTTGCAGATCTAGACGGGTTTAACTGTACAATCCCTCATAAGGTGACAATCAAGCCATATCTGGAAGCTCTAGCGCCTTGCGCCTCTCTTTATGGCGCAGTGAATACGGTGTACCAGTGTGTGGGGTATAATACTGACGGCGTCGGTTTCACTTCTTGTCAAGTTCCCCTAAAGGGTCGTAGAGTTTGTGTATTGGGGGCAGGGGGCGTCTCTCGGGTGCTTGCCACCGAAGCGGTTCAAGCCGGTGCTAAAGAGGTCCTGATTGCAGCCCGCTCACCAGAGAAGGGCCAGCAACTTGTTCTGGAGCTGAAAGAGCGTGGAGTCCAGAACATTTCTGTCCTTGATTTTGCTGATGGACTAGCCCAGTTTGATGTGTGTCTCAACGGAACCCCCGTGGGTATGTGGCCAGGTGTTAGAGAGCTACCCTTTGGAGGACAGATCAAAGCTAGGGAGGCGGTCTTTGACACCATCTACAACCCTACGGCAACTCGCTTTGTATTGCAGGCAAGAACGAGGGGGCTCTGGGCTAAAGGTGGTTTACAGATGCTTTTTGAACAGGCCCTTGCGGCGCAGAAGATCTGGAATCCCGAAGTGGATTTTCGGCCTTTTGCCCGAGAGTTTGAAGAGCTCAAGGGGCTCTTGGCTCGAGAGGTCTTGCAGAGGAGTCCGATCAAAGTGGTACTGACCGGTTTTATGGGAAGCGGTAAGAGTACTGTGGGACTAGCCTTAGCGAAGGCATTATCCTTGCCCTTCCTTGACTTAGATGAGGCGATTGTCAGAGCCGTGGGCAAGAGTGTCCCGGAGATCTTTGCAGCTGGAGGGGAAGGGGCATTTCGTACCATAGAACAACAGATCTTCTGCGCAGAGCTTCAAAATCCGGAGCCGATGGTGCTGGCTACTGGAGGCGGTACTCTGGTGCAGGAGGGTATAGATGATGTTCTTCGCCAGAGTAAGACACTAGTGATCTATCTTGATCTTCCTTTAGAGGTAGCCCTGGAAAGGGTAAGGGGGGATGAGAATCGGCCCATGCTACAAGGAGATCCTGCACAGATCAAAGCGCTCTATCAGGCGCGCCGGCCACGTTATGAACGAACCGCTGACTTAACGATCCAGGCAGAGGGTGAACTAGCCAAGATTGTAGAAACGATTCTTGTCGCCTTCGAGTGGAAAGGATAGGAGGGTATCTATGGCCTCAAGTTGGGGAGAACAATTACGTATTACTCTTTTCGGAGAGTCACATGGTAGCGCGATAGGGGTGGTAATGGATCACTTACCCCCAGGTGAACAAGTAGATCTAGCGATGATGCAGAGCTTTCTTTCTAGGAGGGCACCTGGACGTTCTCCTTGGTCTACCAAGAGAAGAGAGGGCGATGCTGTTTCCATCCTCTCCGGTGTCTACCAGGGCAAGACAACGGGTACGCCCCTTTGCTTAGTGATTGAGAACAAGGATGCACGTTCCTCCGACTATGAGCAGGAGATAAAGGTACCGCGGCCGAGTCATGCGGACTTCACAGGCCTGGTTCGCTTCCAAGGCGCAGCGGATCCCAGAGGTGGAGGACATTTTTCCGGTAGGCTCACCGCTCCCCTCTGCGCAGCTGGAGCTCTCTGTCTACAAATGCTAAAGCGGAAGGGTGTCGAGGTTTACTGTCGCATCGTAGAACTTGGGGGAGTCTCGGATGTAGAAGTAGATACCGCCGACTTAGATATCCACAGGATCAAGAGCCTACCAGATAAAGAGTTTCCCGTCTTGGATGATGCAAAAGGACAAGAGATGATTAGGGCGGTAGAGGAGGCCCGTTCCAGAGGGGATTCCATTGGGGGGATTGCCCAGTGTTTTGTAGTGGGATTACCTTCTGGCCTTGGCGATCCCATCTTTGGGGGAGTCGAATCACGCTTGGCTTCGCTACTCTACGGAATTCCTGCAGTGAAGGCGGTATCCTTTGGAGCTGGTTTTGCAGGCTGTAGACGTTTTGGCTCAGAGAACAATGATCCCTTCTACATCGATGAAGACGGCAAAGTGCGAACACGAACGAATCACGATGGTGGCATCAATGGAGGAATCACAAATGGTATGCCCCTTGTCTTTCAGGTAGGCATTAAGCCCACGCCATCGATAGCCATGCCCCAACACAGTGTGAATTTGAAGACGATGCAAGAAGAGACCCTCGTTATCCAGGGGCGCCATGATCCAGCCATCGTACCTAGAGCTATTGTGGCGATCGAAGCTGCCGCCGCGATAGCAATTACAGATCTACTCTTGGTGGCCTTTGGTGTACAAGGGTGGGGAGGTGGATCCAGTGTCTGAGCTTGAAGCCTTGCGACAAGAACTCTCAGCCGTTGATCAAGATCTATTGGAAGGGTTCCGCAGGAGAATGGAGATTGTCGATCGGGTGGCGGCCCATAAGGCAAAGACCCAGGCTGCAGTCTATGTGCCTGAGCAAGAGGTACGCGTTCTGGAGCGAATCCAAGAAAAGGTTCCAGAGAAGTTCAAGTCCTATGCCCAAGTCTTTTTCCAAACCCTGATGCGCCTCTCCAGGGAGAGACAATATGAGGCCCTTCTAGGGGTAGCTTTCGATCCTAAGGGCGAACTGCAGAGTCCAGAGACTTTGGTGATTCTTAGGCAACTTCGGGGGAAATCCCTCGAAGCTATTGAGACCCTCTATCCTAAGGCTCAGGTCATGGAGGCGGATGATCTCGACTCTGCCTGCAGTCAAGTCAAAAGGGGTTTGGTTGATGGCTCCTTCTTACCCCTCGGGAAAGAGCTACTCTTAGCCATGGAAAAGCACGCCCTTTGTATTCAGGCGTGCGTTAGGGTTGATTGTCGATATGCGGTGGTTGGGAGCAAACTACGTGTTCCAGAAGAATCAGGGACAATTGGCCTTTTGATTCGTTCCTATCGTATGCTTTCCTTGATTCTTACGATTCTCAGTGACTTGGAGCTTGCCGTCCTTCGGCTTGAGTCTCTGCAAGACGAGGTCTTCCTTCTGGAATTTGACGCCGCTCTGAACAAGGGAGCTCGGGCGCTATATCAAATTGAGGAGGAGGCCGCAGAGGTCTACGTTCTGGGTTGGTATGTTTAGTTACTCTTTAGCATAAGTTCTGTTAGCTCTAGGGGTTGAACCTGAACGCCATCCTTATAGGCGCGCATATTCCCCCCGGAGATCTCGTCAATGAGGGCAATACGCCGATCCTCGCCAATTCGGCCGAACTCAAACTTAATATCGTAAAGATCCATCTGTCTCTCGGCAAGTTCGGCCTTCACGATAGATGCGATTTCCCGCGTCAGCTGGCAGAGGGTAGCATACTCTTCCTTAGACAGAATTCCGAGCATGATCAGGGCATCCTCTGTAATCGGTGGATCTTCCCTGGCATCATCCTTTAAGGTGAACTCCACGAAGGCATCTAGGGGAGCGCCCATTTGCACATACTTGCCATAGCGTCTCCAGAAACTTCCGACCGCCCGGTAGCGGCATATGACCTCCAAGCCCTCACCGAAGGGAGTGGCGGGTTCAACAGTCATCGTCTTGTCCGTCACATCTGCCGTTATGTAGTGGGTTGGAATTCCCTTCTCGTGTAGGAGCTCAAAAAAGTACTTGCTTAGGCGTAACGCGGCTTCGCCAGCACCTTCCAGAGCCAACCCTACCTGATTGGCGCCAGGGTCAAATACTCCATCTGCTCCTGTTACATCATCCTTGAACTTCAGCATGTACTTACCATCCGTTGTACGATACACATCCTTGGTCTTACCTCGAAAAACCACTTCCATAGGCCCCACTCCTTTCAGTCTCATTTTACAGAAATCCGCAGCATCAAGCAACAGCTTTCAAACCGCTGATGTTCAACTCAACTTCTTCCGCCCGGTTTGTTAAATTTTTTAAGGACTTTTTTAATGGAAAGCGAACTCTTTGCGAAGGAAAATCCAAACATTCGTGAAGGACACCTAGTCTGGTAACGCAAAACATCGCTAACGCCGATTCAGTCGATATTACACCGTTGGAGCGAAGCAGGATTCGGCGCAAAAACAATGAAGTATCTAAATAATGAAGAAGATGGAGGGAGTGTTCAAGCGTGAAGATTTCTCTTGTAAAAACGACGTCTCCGAAAGAGAAACCAGACCAAAACAAACTGGGTTTCGGACGATTTTTTACTGATCACATGTTCATTATGGACTATAGCGAAGATAAGGGATGGCATGATGCACGAATTGTCCCCTATGGGCCTCTGGAGATGGATCCGGCCACTGCAGTATTGCACTACGGGCAAGCCGTTTTTGAAGGTATGAAGGCCTATAGAAGTCCAGAGGGAAAGGTTCTTTTGTTCCGCCCTGAGCAGAACATGGCTCGCCTCAATCGGAGTAACGCCCGCATGTCTATACCGCAGTTTGATGAGGAGTTTGCCTTAAGTGCCATCAAGAAGCTTGTGACAGTAGATCAAGACTGGATTCCCAGCGCCCCGGGCACAGCCCTTTATCTTCGTCCGTTTGTTATCGGCTGTGACAATGTCTTGGGGGTTAGAGCTTCCTCAACCTACAAGTTCATGGTGATTTTGTCTCCTGTAGGTTCCTACTACAAGGAAGGTCTAAATCCTGTCAACATCTGGGTTGAACCCCATTATGTCCGTGCAGTTCGAGGTGGGACGGGGTATGCTAAGGCCGCCGGAAACTATGCAGGTAGCCTCCTTGCCCAGAAACAAGCCCAAGCCAAGGGTTATTCGCAGGTCTTGTGGCTTGACGGTTTGGAGCGTAAGTATGTGGAAGAAGTGGGGGCCATGAATGTGTTTTTCAACATTGATGGTGAACTCATTACGCCTGATCTAGGCGATAGTGTGCTGCCTGGCATCACCCGCGACTCCGTGCTCAAACTCCTCGATTCCTGGAGCATTCCTACGACCGAACGCAAGTTAAGTGTCGAAGAGATTTTCGCTGCGCAGGAAGAAGGGCGTCTGATTGAAGCTTTTGGATGCGGTACGGCAGCCGTGATTAGCCCCATCGGCAAACTTGGTTGGGGAGATAAGGCCATCCAAATCGGTGGAGGAAAGATCGGCGAGATAAGCCAAAGGCTCTACGATACTATCACGGGAATCCAAAATGGGAGACTCGAAGACCCCTTTGGCTGGATTGTAGAGGTAGAAAGTTAGGCCTTGTCCATCAGAGCTTGTTTTCTAAACTCACTGGGTGTACACCCGGTGAGTTTTTTAAATACCTGCGAATAATAATTTTGGCTACTAAACCCGACCGAAAGAGCGACATCCAGAATGGGTATATGGCTTTGGTTCAACAGCTCCTTACTTTTTTCGATTCGGACTTCTTGCACGAAATTCGTGAAAGGGCGACCCGTTTCTTCTTTGAACAGGGTGGATAGGTAGGTATGATTGAGTCCTAAGTGGTTGGCAACCCCCTCGAGACTGATCTCTTGATCATAGCACTCTTCCACAATACTCCGAGCCCGAGCCACCGGCAGGCAGTGTGAACTACAAGGCGAGCTTTGACTATACTTCGTCTGCAGGTTGCGCATGAGATTTGTGAGATGGACCCAGGCTTCTGGTGGACGATAGCTGAGTCTCCTTGACGATTCTTGTGTCGAAGTGTAGGGACCAATGACGAACATCCCTAGTCTCTTGCAGTAAGGACATATTGGGAGGAGATACAGGTTTCCCTCGGGAGTTTCAATTTCCCCCTCCTTGTAAAGGCAGGTATCATTCGAAACAGCACCGTTGCAGTGCGGACAAGGGTGCACCCCTGCGTGCGTGTAGGTGGTGATGGGCAATTGCGTAATGGCAAAAAAAAGTTCCATGACCGTGTTTAGGTCTTCGTTTAGGCAGCAGGTGCGCATTCTGGCTCCTCCTTTTCATTTGACCCAAAAAAAGTGACAATGACCGGAAGATCTTGCAAGTACAGGCACGACTTCCGTGCTATAATAGGTGAGAGTGAAAATCATTCTCATAAATCGCTTTCAGTATAGCAAGGGGGAGAGGTGGTGTCAATTGGGGGAGTTTTGAGGAAGCGCTATTTAATCCTGCTATTAATCGTTTTTGCCATGGCCACTTTGGGCATGGGGTTACAAGGTCTTGATCAGTATGTTATGCAGATCATGGTGATCAGCCGCATCCCTCGCTTGCTTACTGTTATTCTTGTTGGCATGAGCATGGCCATCGCCGGTTTGATCATGCAACAGATATCGCGCAATCGTTTTGTTTCTCCTACGACCGCAGGAACCGTTGATGCGGCAAAAGGGGGAGTCATTTGCACACTGCTCTTCTTCCCAGGGGCTTCGCCTCTTTTGAAAATGCTCATTGTCTTTCTCTTTGCAATGGCGGGTACATTTTTATTTATGTTCGTCCTACGAAAAATCAAGTTCAAGAATGTCATTTTTGTACCTTTACTCGGCATTATGTTCGGAAACATCTTCAATTCCATAACGACCTTTGTGGCCTATCGCCACGACTTGGTTCAAAATATCTCCGCTTGGCTGATGGGCAATTTCGCCCTAGTCACCCAAGGCCGCTATGAGCTTTTGTATCTAAGTATACCGCTTCTGGGGATCGCGTTTTTCTTTGCCCATCAATTTACCATTGCTGGCATGGGAGAGGAGTTTGCCATCAATTTGGGTCTGAACTACAAGTTCGTTGTCAACGTCGGTGTGGGCCTTGTCGCCCTTCTCTCTGCTTTGGTCGTGGTCACAGTGGGCCAGATTCCTTTCTTAGGTTTGATCGTCCCGAACATCATTACCATCTTCTACGGTGACAACATCAAGGGGAATCTGACCGCAGCTGCCCTATTAGGCGCCGTCTTACTTTTGGGGGCGGATCTCCTTGGTCGTGTACTCATCGCTCCCTATGAAATTCCCGTTGGGCTCACCTTGGGAACCGTTGGGAGTATGCTCTTCCTCTACTTAATCTTTAGGGGGGAACGAACATGAGTGACCGCAGAAAGCTGGCGATTTTGCTTCTTATTGGTCTGAGTCTAGTCATTCTCTATGTCGTAGTTGGTCTTGATGTTGCAATCTTAAGTTATGCACTACCGCGACGGATCAGCAAGGTCTTGGCTATCTTGTTAACTGGAGCTGCCATCGGCTTTTCCACCACCGTCTTTCAAACGGTGACCACAAACCGGATCTTGACCCCTTCGATCATGGGCTTGGATTCGCTCTATCTTCTCAACCAAACGCTGGTGCTATTCTTTTTCGGTTCAACGAGCATCTTCTTGGTCAATAGTCAACTGAATTTCATGTTGACGGTTGTAACCATGGTACTGTTTTCTGGCATTCTCTTTCGCTTCTTGTTGGCTGGGGAAAAGAGGGAGATTTATCTGCTACTCTTGGTCGGTGTCATTGCTGGCACTCTATTTCAGAGCCTCTCCTCCTTTTTGCAGATGGTTCTCGATCCCAACGAGTTCCTGGTGGTGCAAAACAGTATGTATGCTAGCTTCAACAACGTCAAATCAAACCTCTTGCCCTTGAGCAGTGCCCTCGTCGTGGGATTCACGCTGTATGCCGTACGGTATGTCAACGTCCTAGACGTACTGGCCCTAGGTCGGGAACAGGCGGTGAATTTAGGGGTTGATTATGAAAAGGTCGTTATGCGCTTGCTCATGGTTGTGGCAGTTCTCGTCGCTTCGGTGACCGCCTTGGTGGGACCCATAACGTTTTTGGGGATCTTGGTCGTGAACTTGGCCAGGGAAATGCTGCGGAGTTTCAAGCATCGTTACTTGCTTCTAGCTTCGTCCCTGTTGGGGATGATCGCTCTTGTGGGTGGTCAGTTCTTGGTAGAGAGAGTGCTGCACCTAGCCAGTCCGGTGAGTGTGATGATTAATTTCGTTGGAGGTCTTTACTTCATATTTCTACTACTAAGGGGGAATTATGCGTGATTAAGGTCGTTGATGTCGTAAAACGATACGGTGCTGTTAAGGTGGTAGACGGAGTCTCTCTCACTATCCCCAAGGGGAAGATCACATCTCTAATCGGTCCCAATGGCGCTGGCAAGAGCACGCTCTTATCGATCATCAGTCGCTTGCTCGCCAGAGATTCGGGTTCCGTTTACATTGATGGAAAGGAACTAGCCCAGTGGGGTAGCAAGGATTTGTCACGTAAGATCTCCATCTTGCGCCAGAGCAATCATATCGATCTTAAGCTGACCATCAGAGAACTTGTCAGCTTTGGACGCTTTCCTTATTGCCAGGGAAATCTCTCTGAAGAAGACTGGGGAATCGTCGACAGGGCTCTAGAGTATCTGCAACTCACAGAGATTCAAGATAAGTATCTGCACCAGCTCAGCGGCGGTCAAAGGCAAAGAGCCTACCTAGCCATGGTGATTGCCCAAGATACAGACTATGTGTTCCTAGATGAGCCCCTCAATAACCTTGATATGCAGCATGCTGTAGAAATCATGCAAATCCTTCGTTCTCTGGTTCGGGAACTAGGTAAGACTGTGGTCTTGGTTATTCATGACATTAATATCGCTTCCTGTTACTCTGATTATATTGTTGCCTTACAGGACGGCCAAGTGGTGGGAGAGGGTTGTGGCGAGGAGATCATGGAGGAATCTCTCCTGAAGAAGATTTACAAACTGGATTTTTGCGTAGGTCAGATCAACAATCAAAGAGTGTGCGTTTACTACAACTAAGAGGTGATAACGATGAAGAATTTTGGAATAGTGTTTACCCTTATCGTAGCTTGCTTTCTAGTTATATCCATGACAACTGAAGCGTCCTTTATGGTGGAGCACTCGTTAGGTACAGTCAACATAACTGAGACTCCCCAAACCATCGTGGTTTTTGACTATGGTGTACTCGATGCCCTTGACGTATTGGAAGTTACGATCGCGGGTCTACCTGCTAGCAATTTGCCTGCTTTCCTAAGCAAGTTCAACTCAGCTGAGTATGTCAATGTAGGCACGCTCTTTGAACCCGATTTTGAGAAAATCTATGCTCTCAAGCCCGACCTAATCATTATCAGCTCACGCCAAGCCGAGCAGTATGATGAGTTGAGCCGTATTGCTCCAACTCTCTATATGGAAATTGATAATGGCAACTGGTGGGGATCCGTCCAGAGCAACTTGCGGCTCTTAGGTCAGATTTTCGGTAAGGAGGCAGAAGTAGAGGACGTACTTGGTCGTTTCCAGCAGAGAATCGATGGAATTCGGGAAAGGGCTGAGGCCAGTGGAACAAAAGCACTCATCCTCATGGCCAATGATGGCGCTTTGAGCGTTTATGGTGCAGAATCTCGTTTCGGCATTATTCACCAGGACTTAGGCTTTGCCCCAGCAGACCAGGCCATTGATGATGCAACCCATGGGCAAAACGTATCCTTTGAATACCTAGTCAGGATTAATCCTGAGGCCATCTTTGTTATCGATCGTGCGGCCGTTGCGGGAGGGAGCATAGGAGCTCAACAGGTGATGTCAAATCCTATCGTGCAAATGACAAAGGCTAGTCAAGGAGGGAAAATCATCTACCTCCACCCCCACGCTTGGTATGTTGTTTCAGGGGGCATCCGTTCCACAGAAATCATGCTGGATGATATCGATACATTCTTCCAAGAGTCTAGGGATACCAAGTAGTGAAGACAAGAAAACCCTCCATTTTTCTGGGGGGTTTTCTGCGTAAGGTCAAAAAATCAACATCAAGAGGCCTAATAGTAAGAGGAGCGGAGCTGCGCCAAAGAAAATCGGTACTAGCAAACGCAGAAAGGCCCATCCGAGTTTGAAGAAAAGGACGATGGGGATAAAGAAAAGGGAGAGAATGAAGAATGGTCCTAACACTCCCAAGACGACCAAGCCTACGATGGCTACGACAAAAATTACGGGTATAGCCACCAGAGCTTTGAGGGCATTTGAGTCTCCACCAATCTCATAGATGACTTGACCATCATCCGTTACTGTCTTCTTTGGCTTAGAGCTATTTTGACTCAGGGCGATTACACCCAAAATAATAAGCACAACGGGCCAAAACACCTTTAGGCCTGACAAGAACCCTAGATTATTGGCGAGGAAATACCCCCCGAAGAGGATCAGAGCTAAGGCTCCAAGATGTTTAGGTTCCATGGTCATACCTCCTTTTTCTATAGTATAACAAGGGAGGAAAGAATACGCAATTCGCCTCTGGTCTGTTTGTTCATCCGCCTCAAGGCTGATAAGCGGTGTTAAGACGTCGCAAGACACCAAAACCAAACCCGACGAAAAGGGCAAAAAGGACTAGACGAATCAGGAGAAATTGTTGATAATAAGTGTGGTGTGTGACAAGGAAGGATTGTTGTTTAAGGATGAACGAAAAGTTGCGAACAGTCTGTGCGAGGTTAGGTGCTTTAACTGGACTAGAACCAGCTACTCTGCGTCATTGTCAGCGTGTGCGGACCCTGAGCCTCGTCATTGGTGAGAACCTGGGTTTGAGTTCGAGTGAGTTAACCACTCTTTCCTTGGGTTCCTTACTCCACGATATAGGAAAGAAGCAGATTCCCAGAGATATTTTACTTAAGAGCACTCCTCTAACAGAGGAGGAGTGGAAAACTATACAGCAACATCCCGTCGACGGCTACGAGTATGCGAGAAGACATACGCTACCACATAGCGTTCAGGAAATCATTCTCCATCATCATTTGTGGTATGATGGTAGCGGCGGTTATCCTGAACACGATGATGATGCGCGACCTAGTTGTTTGACTCAGATAGCTAGTGTAGCCGATGTGGTGGATGCTATGACACAGGATCGTCCCTATCGTAGGGCTTTGGGTCTAGATTCCAGTCTGGATTTCTTGGCGGAACAGAGTGGTACCCAGTTTTCCCCGGTGGTCGTAGAGTCTGTGGAGCGAAATCTAAACCAGATCAAGAAACTCGTGGGTGCCTAGAAAGAGGTGATCTGCCCATGGAAGAGTTGAAAGAGATTGTGCGGCAGCATCAAGACCGCTATCCCCTACTTGAACCCGTGGACTTGGTCAAACTCATCTATCAGAACGAGTTTGGTGTTGGCCATTTTATCGATGACGAGATGGCTAGCCTGACGCGGTTAGAAACGGAACTGCAAGGTGTGGACTTCATTCCAGGTGACCTCTTTGAGGCGATTGGAGGCGGGCTTCTTCGCCTGCAACTTCGGGCGTTGGGTGAGAGACTTTCAGCCGCGACGGTCAATCGCTTTTTTCTCCTAACAGCGCAAAGACAACAAGGGACGATTGAAAGCTTCGAAAGGAAGCTTACGATACTAGACAAGCTCTACCCAGCAAGGGAGTTAGAATCTCTTCTAAATGACTACAAAGAGGCGGGTTACCCCCCTATGAGTCATAGCCCAGTTTATAGGAAACACTATGCACCAAGTTATCGTGTAGTCAAAGACGTCTTTGCCAAATTTCTCCCTGTCTTTGAGCGAATTGAGAAGCTTTTGGCCGCGAGTGATTCCCCCATCGTTGTGGCCATTGATGGCAGGAGCGGCGCCGGGAAGAGCCATCTTGGCCAGCTCCTGCAGGATGTCTATGATTGTCCAGTTATTGCCATGGACCATTTCTTTCTCAGGCCGGAGCAGCGTACCCCTGCCAGGTTGGCTGAAGCGGGGGGTAATGTAGACTATGAACGCTTCTCGCTGGAAGTCTTGCCCCAAATCCAGGCGAACCAGGCCTTTAGCTACCAGATCTACAATTGCCAAGATCAAAGTTTTGCTCCATCGCCCTTGATCGAGCCCCATCGCTTGATTGTTGTGGAGGGAAGTTATAGTCATCATCCCGCCTTGGCAGGAGACTATGACCTAAAAGTATTTTTGACTGTCTCGCCAGAGACGCAAAAGGAGCGCATCCTAAAGCGCAATGGACCTATTATGCTGGAGCGTTTTATCAAGGAATGGATCCCCATGGAAGAACTCTATTTTTCCGCTCTGCAAGTCAGCGAGAAAAGCGATATAGTCCTTGACACCGAAAGCGACGAGTACTTGTAAACAATGAGACCCTCTAGGTTATCCTAAAGGGTCTTTACTATAAGCTCCTCTAGGGAGCGTTTGGGCACGAAGTGGACATCTTCTTCGTCTCGCCAGTAGCGGATATCGCCATCGCTTGGCAAGGCTGTCAGCCGAACATCTTCGCCCGGGGTGCCCAGGGCAACCACCAATTGAATCTCTAGACCTTCCGGTATCTCCAACGCTTTGCTAAGGGAAGGGCGATCGATTGCCGCCAGGAGGCAGGCGCCAAATCCTAGTTCTTGGGCTCCCAGGATCATGCTTTGGGCTGCGAGGCCAACATCAATTCCTGGGTTCTTGCTTATGGCCACGTCACTGAGAATGATGACATAGGCGGTGGGTTGTTCGCCTTCACTAGGGCCTTTCCAGTCCTTCAAATAGCCGGCCCAGCTTAGAGTGGAGAATACCTTGGGCAACTCCGTTTGTTCTTTCACGAGGATGAATTTGAGCGGTTGTCGATTGGCGGTAGAGGGCGTCAGACGAGCAATCTCGATCAGACTTCGGAGTTCGTCCAGGGTGGGGGCTGGTTCCTGTTGGAACCTTCTGTAGCTTCGGGTCCGTTTCATCATGTCAATCAGCATACAATAACCTCCTAGTTTCGGATTATGTCAATGATAATGTCTTGTTCGAATCGACGCACTTCTTGGGGATCGAAGACCCCTGCGCCAAAATGAGCTGCGTTCGATGTGGCCGCGGCTAACGCAAAGCGAAATGCCGCTGCAAAGTCGAAGCCATCCTGCCACTTACTTAATAGGCCGGCAACTAAGGTGTCGCCACTACCAATTGGGCTTATCGCTTCAATGGAAGGAAGCCTTTGTACTAGGTAACTGTTGCCTTGATGGACTGCCAACGCTCCTTTTGCACCCATGGAAACAACCACGGTACCGATGCCTTGAAGAGCCAGTTCGCGAGCCTTTTCGAGGCCGTGCTCCGTAGAATCGCAGCGTCCTACCAACTCTTGAAATTCCGCCCAGTTGGGCTTGATTAGGTCAGGCTGGGCTTTGATGCCTTCTCTTAGCCAGGGATCCCTGGTATCTAGGGCGACCTTGACCCCTAAGGATTTCACATCACGGATTAAGGAAGCATAGATCTCTCCTGCGGTCCCAGGTGGGGGGCTGCCGGCAAACACCACCCAACTACAAGAGGGAGCGAACTGCCTGATCTTTTGCTCCAACTTTTCCCAGGCATTCTTTGGGATGGAGGGTCCCGGCTCCTTTAGTTCAACATGAATCCCTTGCGCGGGGTCATACATCAGTACATTGGTCCTTGATTCCCCGGGGATGCTTACAAAGTCATACGACACTCCGAGTCTCCTTAGTTCCTCCTCGATCTGTTTCCCCGTATAACCACCTATAATGCCGGTTGCTAGAGTATCTACACCTAGGTTTTTAAGTACCCGAGAAACGTTGAGTCCCTTTCCTGCGGGAACGGCGGACATGCTCTCAACACGGTGAATACCGTCTAGACTAAATCCGGGGACAACATAATTCTTGTCCAAGGCAGGATTTATCGTTACTGTCAAAATCATCGGATCTAGCCTCCCCTGTAGTCCTTCTCTCCATATTTTCGTGAAAGTTGTTCCTTTCCCTCCTGGCACAGCTTATTCCTAGGTGGTTCAAAAGGCTTGGCGAAGTTGGCAGTCAGAGCATAGATACCTTAGGGTGGCCAGAACCTCTAGGTATATTCCCAATTATTTGACAAATTAAATGTTGTGTAATATAATGTGACACATAGACCCCGTGGTTGTGAAGGCAACTACACCAATACAGGGATGGAGAGGAGGTAGAATTCAGTAGCAGACTTAGGCGGTGCAGAGGGGTCCCTAGGTCGGAGAAGCTTGCGTGAAAGTGGATTGTAGCTAACATAGAAGACCGATCTGCCGAAAAATAAACGAGGATAGACCCGAAAGGCAGGTTCGG
>JAAZLY010000114.1 GCA_012799115.1 Bacillota bacterium | reverse complement strand
AGATCACCTCATAAATTATACAAAGATTACCCCCCACTGTCAACTGGTTTCCTGGCCTCGACTTCCCAAGGATGTCCAGGTCGCAAGGTGAAACTAGGGGCGGGGCTATCCTCACCTTAGAATTAGGCATAAACCCAAGCTTATATTCGTATGAATTAAGCATAATCAACGAAAAGGGTGTGTAGCTCATGGCTCGAAATCGCATCTTGGCAGCCCTTGTCTTCGTGCTTGCCGGAATGATCTTTATCTTTCCTGAAGTGGCCTTCGAGGCGTCCCTAGAAGGACTCAAGCTTTGGTTCGAGATCGTACTCCCAACCCTACTACCCTTTTTCATCTTGTCGGAGTTGTTGATGGGATTAGGAGTAGTCCACCTGCTCGGTGCACTCTTGGAGCCATTGATGCGACCTATTTTCCGCCTGCCTGGCGTGGCCGGATTTGCTGTGGCCATGGGAATGACCGCCGGGTATCCCCTGGGAGCCAAAATCACAGGAGATCTAATACGAGCAAAAGCTTTGACGCAGACAGAAGGTGAACGCTTAGTGAGTTTCGCCAACACTGCTGGGCCCCTCTTCCTCTTGGGAGCTGTCGGTGTCGGGATGTTTGGTCTACCGGATCTAGGTATCACCCTACTCATATCCCATTTGGCCGGTGCGGTCTTGGTAGGGCTTTGCATGAGGCTCCATAGAGGAGCAGAAAGCCCCCGCCAAAAGGTGCAGGGGTCCTATCTCGGTCGAGCCTTAAGCACCATGGATACAGCGCGGAAGACTGACGGACGTTCTTTCAGTACTTTGTTCAGCGATGCAGTACGAACCACCTTTCAATCGATGCTCTTGATCGGTGGTTGCATCATGATCTTCTCTGTCTTGGTAAAGGTCGTCACGGCGACCGGAATCTTTTATCCCGTTAAGGTAGTCCTGGAAGGGACTCTCAAACTCTTCGGTCTCGATCCTGCCCTAGCGCAAGCAGTCTTTAGTGGATTCTTCGAGACCACCCTAGGGGCCCAAGCCGCCAGTCAAGCTCCTGCTTCACTAGGAGCTCGAGCCACCATCGCTAGCTTGATTCTGGGTTGGAGCGGACTTTCTGTCCAGATGCAAGCGACCTCAATGCTGACAGGTACGAAGATCCGACTCAAACCCTATCTCTATGCCCGCCTTCTCCATGGCCTGTTCTCGGCGATCATCACCGCTCTCTTGCTGGGACCCATGAGTTTTATTCCTGCTTCATTTAAGAATACCTTGCCTGTGACAAGTACAGCGAATTATCTCAATGGAAGTATGCCTGCCCGCTTCCTGGCTTCGGCTCAGCTCGCCACGAGCTTCCTCTTGATCCTAGTTATCATCCTAAGTATCGTCTGGTTGCTGAAACGCATGATCTACATCTCGTTTCGACCCCGCGCTTAAGCTTCCTTTTGCAGTTCTTGCTGACCGGCTTCCACAACTTGCAGCGTCCTCTTTAAAGCTCCGCTCAAGTCTCCTAGAACTTGCTGGGCATACTCCCTGGAGCCTTGTTCAATCTCCAAAGCCTTTCGCTTCGCTTCTTCAAGGAGTAGTTTGCTCTCCGCCTCTGCTTGCCGGTAGATCTCGCTACTGTGGACCAACTTCGCAGCATATTCCTCTGCCTTAGCGATCATCCGTTCCGCTTGCTCCTGACCTTCAGCAATCATTCTCTCCCGGTCAGAAGAGACCGCTTCGGCCCGCTTTACCTCTTCGGGAATGGCGGTGCGAATCACATCAAGCAAGTCAAAAAGCTCATCGGCATCGACCAACACTTTGCCTACCAAAGGGACTTCGGGTGCCTTTTCTACTAGTGCTTCCAATTGGTCAATCAAGACCTGAAGGTTCACTCGGTTCACTGTTACCTCTCCCCATTCGTAAATTTCTTATTTAACAGTGCCGCTACACGGGGACTCACCCACTTGGACACATCTCCGCCGAACTCAGCTACCTCTTTAACAGCAGATGAACTGATAAAGGAGTACTCGCTACTGGTCATCATAAACACCGTTTCGATAGTGTGATCGAGGTTCCGGTTCATGGAAGCAAGTTTAAACTCAAACTCAAAGTCTGTTACTGCTCTAAGTCCCCGCACAATTGCAATTGCCTTCTTCTGCCTCGCATAGTCAACGGACAAACCACAGAAAACTTCAACGCTGACATTGTCAAAGATTTTGACTTCCTCTTTTAACATGTCTACCCGTTCATCCATGCTAAACAATGGGCTCTTATGGGGGTTATGTAAAACAGCTACGTACAAGTGATCAAACAGTGTGCTTCCTCTTCTAATAATGTCCAGGTGGCCATAGGTGACCGGGTCAAACGTACCTGGACAAACCCCTATTCTCACTCTAACTCCTCCTCAGTTCATAAAACAGAAGTCTCGTATCGCCATAGCGCTGTTCGCGTTTAAGGCAAAGGTTCGACACGTCCATAGGAGCTTCCTCTTTTTTGCTTGCCTCAGCTATGATAATTCCACCGCTTTTCAGGACGGCTGGCAACGAGGACTCCTCTAGAGTCTTTCGAATCAAACCCAGATCATAGGGGGGATCGAAGAAAACATAGTCAAAGCCATGACCCCGGCGCTCCAGTTGTCCTAGGGCGCGGCTAACATCATTGGTGTAGATCTGACCGCCCTCCAGTTTCGTCTTTTCCAAATTAGCCCGAATCTGCGCTGTACAGGCCGGATTAGCATCAACCCAGACTACCTCCGAAGCTCCTCGGCTGAGAGCCTCCAATCCGATTCCTCCACTTCCAGCAAACAGATCGAGGAAAGAACTGCCATCAATCGCCGGTCCTAAAATGTTAAAGAGGGCTTCCTTGACCCGATCTCCAGTTGGTCTGGTGCTGAGTCCAGGAACACTCTTCAGCTTTGTACCTCGCGCTTTTCCTGCAATGATGCGCAACCTCTACACCTCCATTACCACTCGTAGCGTTCTAGCTCCCGCCGTAATTCAGGATACTCTGCCAGGGAGTGTGTTTCCAGAAGCTCCTTAACCTGGAGAGCTGCCTTGGTCAAAATGTCTTGGTCTTCTTTTAGATCTGCTAAGCGGAATAAGGGTTGTCCCCACTGACGTATGCCAAAAAGATCGCCAGGACCCCGTAGACGCAGGTCTTCTTCCGCGATGAAAAACCCATCATTACTCGTCCGCACCACATTGAGTCTGTCTCTGCTGTGGGGAGTCAGATTATAGGCCAGGAGAAAGCAAATGCCACCCTTGTTACCACGCCCCACTCTCCCCCGAAGCTGATGCAACTGGGCTAGACCAAATCGTTCCGCGTTTTCGATGACCATAACGGTGGCATTGGGAACATTCATACCTACCTCAATGACCGTGGTGGCCAGACAAACGTCAATCTCCCCCGCGGCAAAGGCTTCAAATACAGCTTCTTTCTCCTTGCCCATCTGTCCATGGATCAAACCCACCCGGACTGAAGACAAAAGACCGTCTTTGAGCGACTCCATCTCCTGCGTGGCTGCCTTCAGATCAAGGTGCTCAGACTCATCCACAAGGGGAAAAACGACATAGGCCTGCTCACCTTGGTGTACCCGAGAGACAAGGTAGCGATACACATCGTCGCGCCTGGCTGGATCGACAAGACGCGTATCCACCGCCTGACGTCCTGCCGGAAGTTCTCGAATCTCCGTGGTATCTAGATCTCCATAGATGGTCAACGCTAGAGAGCGGGGAATCGGTGTTGCACTCATAACCAAAAGGTCCGCATTACCCTTGCCGAGAAGTGCCGATCGCTGTCGTACTCCAAAGCGGTGCTGCTCATCGACAACGGCTAAGGAGAGATGTTTGAAGTTGACTTTTTCTGTGATCAAAGCGTGGGTACCTACAACCACATCACAGTCGCCCACTTCTAGTGCAGCGCGGACTCTTTCTTGCTCCTTGCCTTTCATATTCCCGATCAAAAGCTCGACAGAGATCCCCAGAGGTTCTAAAGACTCCTTCATGCGCTTCACCATTTGTCGTGCCAGTACCTCGGTAGGTACCATCATGGCAACCTGCCCCCCACTGGCTACCGCCTTCACCGCCCCATACTCAGCAACAACGGTCTTGCCAGAACCCACATCGCCTTGGATCAAACGGCGCATGGGGCGCTCTGCCTCCATGTCTGCAGCCACTTGGCGCAAGGCATCTTCCTGGCCTTTGGTGAGTTGGAAGGGTAGTCTCGCGCGGTACCTCTTCACCAGTTCACCATCGGGCTTGTGGGCAATACCACTGCGTACTTCTTGACTTCCTTGGAGTCCAAGGAGGAACAAGAAGAACTCCTCAAAGACAAGCCTTTCCCGGGCCTCTTCATAGCGAGACCGACTCTTGGGAAAGTGGATCTCTGCTACCGCCTCCGCTCTGCCTGGTCTAGCCCCCCGAATTTTCTCAGGTAGGCATTCGGGCAGTTCATGGACATGCTTGAGTGCTGCTTCGACCCAACGAATCCGTTGATCATTCGAAACCCCAGCCATTAAAGGATAGACAGGCATAAGGCCAAGTCTGGGCGCACGTAGAAAGAACTCAGGGGAGCTCATTTCTGCCCCAAACAAGGAGGGCTTGGCCACACCATAGACCCATAACGTTTCAGCCTTCTGAAGTTTGCGGAGCAGGTAACTCATCCCCGGTCCCTTATGGTAAACAAACCAAGTCAGAGTCAAGGAGCCGTCAAGCTGACCTTGAATCAAGCGGCGCCCCTGTGAGATTCTCCGTTCCGTCAGATTTGTGAGTTTACCTGACGTGAGCTGTTCGACACCGATCTCGACCTGACTAGGCTCAACAATGGTCTGAAAATCTTTATACGTGCGGGGAAATGATAATAATACGTCTCGCACGGTCTCGAGCCCTAGATTCCGAATGGCCTGGGCCCGCTTCTCCCCAATGCCAGGCAACACTGTAACAGAAGCATCTAACACGTTTCATCACCACTATACAAAAAAAGCCCCTATCCTGTAAAGTCTAAAGGATAAGGGCTCCATGGTATAAAAAGAGCCTTAAACGGAATAGAGGAAGAGAGCTACGATGCCAGGTCCTGTGTGTACCCCGATGGTCGGCCCGATCTCACCAATCAAGACATCTCCCTCCACCGGTAGAGCCTGTGACAGCGCCTCGACTATTTGGTTAGCCTCTTCTTGGGTCGTGGCGTGACTCATGGCGGCCCGAATCTTCTTATCAGGATATCTCCCTTGGAACTCCAAAACAAGCTCTCGAACTCGCTTCAGTGCCTTGGCCTTCCCTCGAATTTTCTCAAAAGGTGCCACTT
>JAAZLY010000113.1 GCA_012799115.1 Bacillota bacterium | reverse complement strand
GTAACCAACAGAAGATTGTAGTAGGCCGTGAGTTTAGCCAGAATCCGAAGCTCTTGATCTGTACGCAACCAACTAGGGGTGTTGATGTAGGTGCCATTGAGTTTATCCATAAACAAGTGATCGCGCAACGGGATCAAGGTGCAGCTGTACTCTTAGTCTCGGCCGAACTTGATGAAATTCTGTCGCTAAGCGATCGTATTGCTGTTATGTATAATGGTCAGATTGTCAGCGTCATGCCTGTTGATGAGGTAACAGAGCATAAGTTGGGTTTCCTGATGCTCGGTGGACGCGAAGAAGACTATGAAGCGGGCGAGGTGGATGGTAATGCTAAGCAAGATTAAGCAACTACGCTGGCAAGAGATTGCGACGCCACTCGCTGCCGTGATCCTAGCCTTGATAATTGGAGCGGGCTTCATTCTATATGTGGGCGAGAACCCCCTCGCAGCCTATCGGATCTTATTCATGGAGTCCTTAGGAAGCATCCGAAACTTGGCGACCACGTTGCAGAGGGCAACTCCCCTGATGTTTACTGGGCTAGCTGTAGCCTTCAGCTATCGGGCAGGTCTGTTTAACATTGGAGCAGAGGGGCAGCTTTATATTGGGGCCTTTGCTGCCGCTTGGGTTGGTTTTACGTTTACCGGGCTTCCCCGTTTGGTCCATCTCCCCTTGGCGATTATAGCTGGCATGATCGGGGGCGGATTGTGGGGAGCTATACCTGGCTTCCTAAAGGCCAAGCTAGGGATTCACGAAGTGATCAACACCATTATGTTGAACTTCATCGCACTTTATCTGACAGACTGGTTGGCAACAGGACCCTTTCATGGGGGATCATGGGTGCCCGAGACCGCGAGAATTAGCCCAACGGCGGCTCTGACGCGTCTGTATCCTCCTACTCGTCTAAGCACGGGACTGTATTTAGCTCTTGCGGCCGCCTTTTTTGCCTACTTGGTCTTGTGGAAGACGAAGCAGGGATATGAGTTAAGGGCGGTTGGACTCAATCCTCAGGCGGCAGAGTACGGTGGAATCAATGTGGCAAGAAACACAGTGATTGCCATGGCCATTAGTGGTGCTTTAGCAGGTCTAGCTGGTACGGAGCAGATTCTTGGTTTGCACCAGAAGTTTATCGTTCGCTTCTCCGCAGATCTAGGTTTCATGGGCGTAGCGGTGGCATTATTAGGGAAGAATCATCCAGTGGGCGTCATTTTTGCAGCCATCTTGTTTGGGGCACTCCAAACGGGCTCTGCAGCTATGGATCGCTTGACCTCGGTACCCCGTGAGTTGATCACCATTATTCAGGCCTTAATCATTTTCTTCGTAGCTGCGGAGTATTTAATCCGCCGTATGCTGCGTATGAAGGAGGAAGCGTAATGGGCGAATTCCTAGCCTTATTGTTTAACACGGCCGTCTTTGCCGCTGCCTTGAGAATGGCAACTCCTTTGATTTTCGCAGCTTTGGGCGGCATCTTCTCCGAGCGAAGCGGAGTGGTGAATATTGCCCTTGAGGGCATGATGTTAATCGGTGCCTTTACCGCCATGTTTGTCTCCCATCAAACGGGTATCCCCTGGCTGGGTGTTTTAGGAGCCATGTTAGCCGGTCTCTTGATTGGCTTATTGCACGCAGTATTCTGCATTCATTACCGTGCAAATCAGGTTGTGGTGGGAACAGCCATCAACATTTTCGCCGGCGGACTAACAGTCTTCTTACTGCGCCACTACTTTGGCGCTGCCGGAACATCGCCGAGTGTTGCTACCATTTCTGACATTACCCTTCCCATCATCAGTCAAATCCCTTGGATTGGTCGGGTGATTGGGCGGCAAAATCCTTTAGTGTATTTGGCACTAGTTGCAGTCGTGATCGCCAATGTCGTGATATACAAGACAAGTTGGGGTCTGAGACTACGGGCTGTCGGTGAGCATCCCCGGGCAGCTGATACCGTAGGAGTGAACGTGTTTCGCATGCGCTATGTTGCAGTGGCCTTAAGTGGTGCCCTAGCGGGACTTGGTGGAACGTACTTGTCCATCGCCCACTTAAGTCGCTTCAGTGAGGGGATGACGGCAGGGCGTGGCTTTATCGCCCTCGCAGCAGTTATCTTTGGTAAGTGGACACCCTATGGTGCCCTTGGTGCTTGCCTCTTCTTCGGCTATGTGGATGCCCTCCAAATGCGCCTGCAGGCTGTTGGGGTTCCCACCCAGTTTATGAACATGCTTCCTTACGTATTAACGATGGTTGCCCTTGCTGGCTTTATAGGTAAGTCGGTAGGACCGAAGGCGTCTGGTGAACCATACATTAAAGGTTAGATAGTGAGGTTTTGCAGGAGTATATGAGTAATCTAAGGAGATTCATTTCGTATTATAAGCCGGAACGACGCTTGTTTTTCCTGGATATGGGCGCAGCCGGCATCGTTGCCGGACTCGATTTGCTGTTTCCCATCATTACCAGAACGTTTATGAACGACTATATTCCCAATCGAAACATGCGGTCGATCTTAATCTGGGCCGGTGCTTTGGTCTTGTTGTATGTGGTTCGCATGTTCTGTCAATACTTTGTCAACTACTATGGGCATGTAGTTGGGGTGAACATGGAGTACCAGATGCGCAAGGACTTGTTCAGTCACTTGCAGACATTGGACTTCAGGTTTTTTGATGATACCAAGGTAGGTCACCTGATGAGCAGAATCGTCAATGATCTGCGGGAAATCTCAGAACTTGCTCACCATGGACCTGAGGATCTGTTTATTGCATCGCTCATGTTGGTCGGATCATTCGTCTATTTGATGACGATCAATGTGCCGTTGACACTGCTCACCTACACATTTATCCCCGTCATTTTGTGGTTTGCCTATACGAGGCGCACTGCGATGAATAGAGCCTTTTCCGAGGAACGTAGGAAGATCGCTGATGTGAATGCTGACGTAGAAAACAGCCTAGCAGGGATTCGAGTTGCCCAAAGTTTTGTCAATGAGGCCTATGAGGAACGTCGGTTCGAGCGGGCAAACACCGCGTTTAAGTTGTCCCGCTATAAGGCTTTTCGTGCAATGGCCGTGTATTCGTCCGGTCTAGGCTTTTTCACAGATCTCCTCAATGTAGCCGTATTGGTATCTGGAACCATATTTATGTTCTATGGTCACATTGATTTAGCGGATCTAACAGCTTATCTGCTCTTTGTCGGTTTCTTCTTGCAGCCGATTCGTCGCCTCATTGCCTTTACCCAGCAGTATCAGCAGGGGATGACAGGATTTAATCGTTTTGTCGAGTTGATGGAAGTCTCTCCTTTGGTGACAGATAGACCTGGAGCCGTTGACTTACCAGCTGTGCAGGGAAACATTGAGCTTAAGGATGTCTCCTTCAGTTATACGGAGCAGACGGAGGTCCTGAGGAATGTCTCGTTGAGTATCTCTGCAGGTAGTACCGTTGCTTTTGTGGGGCCCTCAGGAGGAGGGAAGACCACATTGTGTCATTTGATTCCCCGCTTCTATGAGGTGGAGGAGGGAGAAATCCTCGTGGATGGTCATGACATTCGCGATGTGACTCTGAGTTCATTACGCAGGCAGATTGGATTTGTGCAGCAGGATGTCTTTTTGTTTACAGGAACGATCAGGGAGAACATTCTCTACGGCTTTCCCGAAGGTTCGGAGGCAGAAATGATTGAGGCAGCCAAGAAGGCTCAGATTCATGAGTTTATCCAAAGTCTGCCAGACGGTTATGATACCTATGTAGGGGAACGAGGCATCAAACTGTCAGGTGGTCAGAAGCAGAGGATTTCCATCGCTAGAGTCTTTTTGAAGAATCCACCCATCCTGATTTTGGATGAGGCCACATCTGCCTTGGATACAGCAACGGAGCAGGAGATTCAAGGAGCATTGGCCGAGCTCGCTAAGGAGCGGACTACGCTGATCATTGCTCACCGTCTATCAACGATTCGCCATGCGGATCAGATCATTGTTCTGACAGATGGAGTTATTCAGGAACAGGGCGCGCACCACGAACTCTTGGAACAAAAAGGAGTCTACGCGAGCCTCCATTCCAATGAATTGGATGATGTTGTGTAGTATCTCAGAAAAGCCGCTGGTAGCGGCTTTTCTCATTTATTCCAACACTGGTCTCCACCTTTTTTGCTCATTTTTGTCTGTTTGGAAGGAATTTGCGTGTAATTCGTAGAATAATGTCCCCAGCAAGAAATAAGAGAATGGAGGAAGAAAGCGTGAAGAGAAAGCTGAGTTTGGTTTTAGTCTTGGTCTTAGTTTTTGGAATTATTGGTGTCACTCAGGCAGCCGAGTTACCCTTCAAAATTGGGATTGTGACAGGTACAGTTTCCCAAGGTGAAGAGGAATACCAAGCCGCACTAAAGATGGTTGCTCGCTATCCAGGTTCCATCGAACACGTAACCTATCCTGACAACTTCATGCAGGAACAAGAAACCGTAATTGGTCAGATTCTACAATTTGCCATGGATCCACAGATCAAGGCCATTGTAGTATGCCAAGCAGTTCCAGGCACTACTGCTGCTTTTAACACGATTCGTGAAATGCGCGATGATATGGTACTCATTATGGGCCTTCCCCACGAAGATCCCGACATGATTGCCGGTGTTGCAGACTTTGCTATGGAGTCCGACCAAGAGCGTCGTGGAGGAAATATTGTACAAATCGCCCATCAAATGGGTGCTAAGAAGATTCTCCATTATTCCTTCCCACGCCATATGTCCATGGAACTTCTCGCTGTACGTTACAACAACATGAAGGAAGAAGCAGCGAGACTTGGTATTGAACTGATTGACGTAACTGCTCCAGACCCCATGGGTGATGCGGGTATCCCCGGAACGCAGCAGTTCATCCTCGAGGACATTCCTCGCCAAGCCGCTTTGCATGGCAAAGACATTGCTTTCTTTGGTACCAACTGTGCTATGATGGAGCCAGCGATTAGCGCTTCGTTAGACGCAGGAATCATTTTCCCAGAGCAGTGCTGCCCAAGCCCATTCCATGGCTATCCAGGTGCTCTAGGAATCGAGATTTCTGAAGATCGCAAGGGTGATGTTGACTACATCATCGAGCAAATCGGTCTCAAAGTTGCCGAACGTGGCAATTCTGGTCGTATGGCAACCTGGGTCGCCCCAATTAACATGGTCTTTGTAGAGGCCGGTGTTGAACTCGCAATACAGAATATCCAAAATGGCCTAGACCTATCTGACCAGGCTGCAGTGGAAAAAGCTGTCTTTGATGCAACTGGTATTAAGCTATCGCTTAATCGTTATAAAGATGGTGCCAATTTCTACCTCGTAATTGCTGACTCGGTAATTTTCTAAGAACCACTACAATTGAAGCCTAGAAATGCGGAGCTCTCGCCCTCTCCGAGGGCGGGTCTCCGCACTTTTCTTGATGTGGTAGAAAGTGGGAGGTGTTGAATGTGAGTGTTCCTGTGTTGGAGATGAAGGCGATCTCCAAGTCCTTTTATGGTAATCAAGTGCTTAATAACATCAATCTTACAGTTAATAAGGGCGAGATTCATTGCTTGGTGGGGGAAAATGGTGCCGGCAAGTCGACCCTGATGAACATTCTTTTTGGCATGTCCGTGATAACTGACACAGGCGGTTATGACGGAGACATTTTGATTAATGGTAGTAGTGTTGCCTTCAACTCGCCGAAGGCGGCCATTGAAGCGGGAATCGGCATGGTTCATCAGGAGTTCATGCTACTTCCTGGATTTACTGTCACTGAGAACATCAAGCTCAACAGGGAAGACACCAAACCCAACGTCTTCAGTCGAGTGTTGGGAAGAAAGATGGAGACCCTCAATCGCAAGAAGATGGCAAGTGATGCCAGAAGTGCTTTGGATAAATTAGGCATGAGCATTGATGAATGGGTTCCCGTGGCAGGACTTCCCGTTGGTTACCTGCAGTTTGTGGAGATCGCTCGGGAGATTGATAAAGAGAACTTGCAGCTGTTGGTACTTGATGAACCCACTGCGGTACTCACCGAGAGCGAGGCGGAACAGTTCTTAACGGTCGTCCAGCGCCTAGCTGACTCTGGAATTAGTATTCTCTTTATTACGCATCGCCTCGACGAAGTGATGGCGGTGGCCAACCATATTACTATTCTAAAAGATGGCGAGCTCGTTCGTTCCGGACGGACCGGCGAATTTACCATTGCTCAGATGGCAGAACTGATGGTGGGCCGGAAGGTTGAGACATCAGGCCGAATCAGCAGTGAAAAAAGGGAAAAGGCAAAGACGAAGGTTCTGGAAGTCCGAGATTTGGCCGTCGATATGCCCGGTGAGCGCCTACGGGGGATTGACCTGGATGTCTATGAAGGGGAAATCCTTGGCATTGGAGGTCTAGCCGGCCATGGAAAGATCGCCTTGGCTAATGGCGTCATGGGGCTTTATACGAGCCGGGGACAAGTTCGCTACCAAGGAATAGACGTGCCCCTCAATAATCCCCGAGAAGCCCTTAACTTGGGCCTAGCTTTTGTTTCGGAAGACCGGCGCGGTGTTGGTCTTGTGTTGGAGGACAGCATCGCCAATAACATCGTGCTTACGAGCATGCAGACCCAAGAAAAGTTTCTGAAGCCAGGTCCCCTGAAACTAAAGGATCAGAAGCAAATAACAGCCCATGCCCTAGAATCGATTGAGAGATTTGATATTCGCTGCACAGGACCTGAACAGATTGTTCGCAGGCTGAGCGGAGGAAACCAACAAAAGGTATGTATTGCTAGGGCCTTCACCCAAAACCCCAAACTGCTCTTTGTCTCGGAACCTACGCGGGGTATTGACGTAGGGGCAAAGAGTAGGGTCCTAGAGCTGATCGTGGAGCTGAACCGCATGGGAGTCACCGTAGTGATCACTTCTAGTGAGCTGGCTGAACTGCGCAGTATCAGTGACCGCATCGCAATTATTTACGAAGGAAAACTGTCTGGTATTCTAGCACCCGATGCACCTGATGTTGAGTATGGCTTGCTCATGGCCGGAAAATCTTTAGAGGAGGTGGGGATCGGTGAAAGACAGACTAATTAAGATTTACCATGGCTTTGGCTTGCCCCGCCTGATCATTTCCGTCTTCTTGCTGGCCCTAATTATTGTGGCCGCAGGGACTGACCTTAGTGTTCCAGGTTTGCTGAGTGACTCGCTCGTGCGGATTGGCCAAAACGGAATTTACGTCTTGGCTATGATACCGTCCATTCAGGCGGGTGCTGGTCTTAACTTTGGTTTGCCTGTGGGGGTTATCGCAGGTATGGTTGGTGTACTGGTGTCCATGGAAAACTCTCTTATGGGATTTGGAGGTTTTCTCGTGGCACTCTTGGTAGCCATACCCCTTGGAACCATTGCCGGTTATTTGTATTCACTCCTGCTCAATAGAGTTGCAGGACAAGAAATGATGGTCGGAACCTATGTGGGTTTTTCGGTGGTAGCTGGCATGTGCATCTTCTGGCTCATGGCACCATTTTCAAATCCAGCTCTGATTTGGCCTGTCGGAGGTCAAGGTTTACGGGTAACATTAACGTTGGTCGACACCTTCGGAGGTACCTTGAACAATTTCTTGGCATTCCAGATTTTCGGTCTCACAGTTCCTACAGGTCTACTCTTGTTTTATGCTCTCTTGGCTTTCTTACTGTGGCTGTTCTTGAGGAGCAAACCAGGTGTGGCCATGGAAGTTGTAGGTCGCAATCCCCGTTTTGCCGTGGCGTCGGGGCTGAACATCAACTCCTATCGTAGTGTAGGTATTGTACTCTCCACAGTTCTGGCGGCTATCGGTTATGTGGTATATGCGCAGAGCTTTGGATTTGCTCAGCTCTACAATGGTCCTTTGATGACGGCGTTTCCGGCGGTAGCCGCAGTCTTGATCGGTGGCGCCTCGACACGGGAGGCGAAAGTCGTAAACGCGATTATCGGAGTTATCTTGTTCCAAACATTATTGACAGTGGCGATGCCAGTGACGAACCAACTCGTTGAGGGTAATATTTCCGAGATCGCCCGTGTGATTGTAAGTAATGGCATGATCTTGTATGCCTTGACTCGAGTAACCGGAGGTGAGCAGGCGTGAGTCATGTGAAGAAATTTGTCGCTAGGAATGCAGTGCCGATCCTGTTTGCCATCGTCTGTTTGCTCGGTGTCTATTACGCCAAGATGCCAGGTCAGTTCCTCTTTATGGAGATTGTGAAGAGAATGGCCCGAAACTCCTTCTTGGTTCTGTCCCTGATTATTCCGGTTGTGGCCGGGATGGGTCTGAACTTCGGCATCGTGCTTGGAGCCTTGGCTGGGCAGATTGCCTTGATTCTGTCTACTCACTGGGAGTGGGCTGGAATAGGGGGGCTGGCTCTAACCGCACTCCTGGCAACCCCGATGGCAGTTGTCTTCGGTATGTTGGCAGGTACAGTGCTTAACAAAGCCAAGGGTCGAGAGATGATCACAAGTATGGTCATGGGGTTCTTCGCCAATGGTATCTACCAGTTCGTCTTTTTGTTCTTGGTTGGTACAGTCATTCCCTTTGAAAATGAGGCCCTGAGAATCTCAACCAGCCCTGGATTGAGGAATACAGTGAATCTTTCCAGGATACGGGGTGCTTTGGATAATATCTGGACGATCCAGTATGGCTTTACAAAGATCCCCATTGTGACCTTCTTGATTATTGCTTTGCTGGCCATAGCAATTTGGGCCTTCTTTAAGACCAAGCTCGGACAAGATTTTCGAGCTGTCGGTCAGGACCGCCACATTGCTGGCGTGGCTGGGATCCAGACGGATCGCAACAGAGTCTTGGCTATTGTGTTTTCTACAGTATTGGCTGCATGGGGGCAGATCATCTTCCTCCAAAACATTGGTACACTGAACACCTATAATAGCCATGAACAGGTAGGAACATTCGCCATTGCAGCGCTCTTGATTGGAGGAGCCTCAGTGACAAGGGCCACGATTGGCCAGGCTCTCATGGGAACGTTCTTGTTTCATCTGCTGTTTGTGGTGTCGCCCTCGGCAGGTCAGGCAATCTTTGGCAGTGCACAAGTGGGTGAGTATTTCAGAGTCTTCGTCGCCTATGGGATTATTGCCATCAGCTTGGCGCTTCACGCTTGGCGAAGCAAGTCTCTCGTCAAGGCCAGCATGGAAGAGGATGTTTCAGCGTAAGATTGTGTCCTGCATCCTTAAAGATACAAGATTTCCATTTACGCCCAAACCCAGAAACTTCTGCTATAGTAGCAGGAGTTTCTGATTTTGTGCAGAAATATTTTACATGTGATTGATGGGCTGGTGTATGCTAGCTAGCAAGTATGCCGGCCGTATCGTAAGGGAGAAGGGGGTGTGGCTACGAAAGGCTAGGGATAAGCAATATTTCCTAGTGTTTTCTTAGTAATCCCACAGAGATCTCTCATGTGGTAGAGTTTCAAAAAAACTGGAGGTGTATTTTTAAATGAGAAGAAATCTAGTATTACTTACTGCTGTTGTGTTAGCTGCTGTTCTGTTGTCCGGTTGTGTCATTTGGCCATTTGGCATTGCTGTGAAGTATGACCTTGAGAAAGATGTATTTGTTACTCAAAAGAACGAGAGAATCTCCAAGGATACTCTTAACTTTGAAAGAAAATTGAAGTTTAAGGAAACAGACGAAGAGTACAACGCAGCTAGTTTTGAACTTAAAGTAACCGATAAGGACAACAAGGCAGTTGAGAAGCAGGAGCTTGAAGACATCGTTGAAGATGGCAAAAAGACTGGTGTCAAAGTAACGATCCCTGCGGTAGGTAAGAAGGATATTACAATTTCCATCAAGCTTGACAAGAAGTAGAATAGGAGATCTCTAGCCCCACATACGTGGGGCTTTTTCGCGCCATGAATTCAGGTGTAATGGAGGAGATGGAGATTGAAACAAGAAGTCCTAGGTAAGTTCAATAAGGGAGATGTTGCCTATGCAAGGCGAGTTCGTGGCTCAGCTTCATGAG
>JAAZLY010000112.1 GCA_012799115.1 Bacillota bacterium | reverse complement strand
CTGAGAGGTACACCATAAAGATCACACCGCGGCCTGGAAACTTTAGGCGAGAAAAGGCATATCCCGCAAGCACGCTTGTGATGAGTTGCAGGATGGTAATGATCGTGGAAACCCATACGCTGTTTAACCCATATCGTAGAAAGGGCTGTTCAGTCAGTGCTCGATAGTAGCCCGAAAGGGTAAGGGTCGATGGGAGCCAGGTCATATCATAGGTGAAAACCTCATCAACTTCTTTAAAGGAAGAGAGGACCATCCACGCAAAGGGCATCAACATCAATATGGCTATGGCAAACAGAACCGCATAAATGATCAGCTTTTTCATGGGGTGGATCCCCTCCTTTCTTAAGCCTCAGTCCGCATGAGACGGTTTTGGATCAGGGTTAGAAGCAAGATGGCGACAAAAAGTACCCAGGCTATAGCCGAGGCATAGCCACTTCGATAGAACTCGAAGGCCTGTTGGTAGAGGTAATACACAATCACCATCGTAGAGTTCGCTGGGCCACCGCCAGTCATGACATAGATCTGACCAAAGACTTGCATACTCTTGATCATGCTCACGATCACTGCAAAAGCAATGGGACCGCGCATCAGGGGAACTGTAACGTACAGGGTTTTTTGGAAGGGTGTTACACCATCCAGGCTGGCGCTCTCATAGATCTCGGTAGGAATATTCTGCAGGCCTGCCAAGAAGATGACCATGTTAAAACCAAGGTTCTTCCAAATACTCAGTAAGATCACAGATGGCATAGCCCAGGCGGGATCGGTAAGCCATCCTGGTCCAGCGATTCCAATGAGCCCAAGGAGGTTATTGATTAGCCCATAGTTCGGTTCTAGCATCCAAGTCCACACGATGGACACAGCGACCATGGAGGTAATGACGGGGGCAAAAAAGGCCGCCCGGAAGAAGCTCCGCAGTCGTAGTCGGCCATTGAGCAAGACAGCGACGAGTAGTGATAAAGCTATACCAAAGGGCACTACTCCGAGGGTATAGTAGATAGTATTCTTGACGGCTTTTTGGAACGTCGGATTCTGGAGCAGGTTGCTGTAATTGGTCAGCCCTACAAAGGTCCGATTCGGAGAGAGGAGCGATGCATTAAAGAAACTCAAATACAGCGAATAGACAATGGGGTAAAGGGTGAAGGCCACAAAGATAATAAACGACGGTAAGAGAGCCAAAAGAGCTGTCTTTGTTTGTTCGTTACCAAGCCTTTTCCACCTAGAGTGCATCAGAGCCTCCTCCTTTCTTCCTTAACAATACGCCAAAATAGCCGGTGGGGCAAGGGGTGACAAGAAAAGGGTCAAGACCAAATTTCGCCTTGACCCTTCCTCAGTGGAGATCCACTCATGGATCTCGAGGTAAGAATGGAACCCACGCTATCGTGGGATACTACCTTGCTCCTTGCGTAATCACCGCAGTATTGCCGTTGCCGACCTGGGTGATTAGAGCGGAAAAGTTGTTCCCGCTTTGTTGAATCCTGGCCGTATTGGCATTTCCCATTTGGTATATGCCTGCCCAGTTTCCCGTGCCTACCTGCTGGGTTGCGGCCACATTGCGGTCGCCCATTTGGTAGACACCTGCCCAGTTTCCCACACCACTCTGCCATTGTTGTGCAACGTTGCTATTTCCGTTTTGATAGACATAGGCCCGATTGTCCGTACCTTCTTGGACTTGCTCCGAACTATTGTCGTCTCCATCTTGATAGATGTATGCTAGATTTGCTCCGGGTTCAACTTCATCTTCAGGTGAGCCAAAAAATTGGTCAAACCAATCTCCTAGATCAACTGGTTGCATGAACTCAGGGTGTTGAGCCAGTGCGCTTGTACTCGTGAACATTCCTACCAATAACAATGCCAATACGAAAAACATGATTCTCTGCTTCACTCTTTTTCCTCCTCGGGTAACCCGGCTGTCTAGTAAACTAGACCCGTGGCTTTGTGTCCCCACCTCGCGATGGGTTTACCTTTGTCAACAGGAAGAACGACTAGGTTCGACCTATCTTCCTTCGTTCGCGTGGATGCGTAACGAAGTTTGTTCCTAATTTATTCTAACACGGATCGCGTAGGTTGACAATTCTTACCTCACTGAGTGCTCAACGTGGCTCCATGGAGCCACAGGGGAAGGCTAGTTTGTCAGGACTCCCGACCGGACCAGCTTGAATACTGCTTCTTCGAGTAGGGTGCGAACAACGAGGTTGATCACCTGCTGTTTGCCCTGGCCCGTTTCAAACTCCACAATATTCTTGCCTAGGAAGGAGAACAGTTGGATACCAACTTTCTCACCAATGACTTCTCCCTTCAGGCTCTCGGCCCAGACAACCTCACCACTCGTTAGGTCGGTGACTCGTAAGTCTAGGGCTACAGAGGCTTTGGCATATTCTGTGGACCCGCCTCTGCCAGCGATGACCAGTCCAATACCTCCTGTCTCCTTACTTACTTGATACTCGGTAATGGAACCGCTGATCATGTAGTTTGCACCTGTCAGTGCACCGAGTTGGGGTCCTTGCCCAGGGACAATTCGACTACTGGAGACAAGATTCTGCTCGTTCATCAAATCGCCAAAGCGAACTCTGTCAAGGATCGTAAACTGGCCAGAACGCTGGAGCGCTGTAATGAGCATTTCTGTGGAGCCCTGGCTAACCACCGTTGAGGAAGCGCCGCCATCGGCTTTAAACTGACCAGTACTATCGGTTATGGCGTAAATGGCGATAGGTATACGTTCTTTGGATTCAGGTAGTGCCGCCAAGAGTTGACTGGCAGTCGTTATGTTCGTTTCGGATAACAGTACCGTTTCGGGCGCTGCTAACACCGCTTCCATGTCCTGCATCACGATCTCTGTTGGTGGAGGTGGGGCAGTATCCTTTCCAGAGGCTCCACCAATCAAGAGACCAAGGGCCAAAATTGCTACCATAATAAATTCCATAGTATCTCTCCTTTAGCTAGATCCCTACTTGTCCACACCTACATGGTGGGAACTTCAGGTGGATTGCTGGAGTCAATGGTGATCTCTGTCCAACCACCATCGGAGTAGTAGTAGATTCTCATCGTTTCTGCTACTTCGTCCCATTCATAGTAGATCCATCCATCGTCAACGGGTACGAATCCACGATCTGGGTCGTCCGAGTCGGGATTATAGTGGACGATGTCACGAACGGCTTTGCTCATCGCCATCCGGTTAAGACTCTCCTTGAATCGTTCAATACCTGTTTGGTCTTCTGTTGTTCTGAGTAGCTCTTGCTGGGCGTTGGCGATGTTGAGGGCCACTTGTCTGGCATTTGGGTTGCCTATCAGCTCAAATCCCCAGCTCATAGTATACCTGGCCTGGGCCATTCCCCCCACACTCAGCAGCAAGAGTGCGATGATACTGAGTAGCACGATTCTTTTCATGTTGCTTCCTCCTTAGAAAATAAACTGAAAGCCGGTTGCCAAGTGCAAGCGACCGTTTCCGAGGCCACCTGGTAGATTCACATAGCGTATTTCTGCAAACATGTTCTTTGTGATGTCTACGCCGGCGAAAGCCTGGTACCTTAAGCCATTTGCATAGCCCGCTCCTGCACCCAAGTACACCGCTACTGGATCTGAACCAAAGGGAAGCACTTTGAGTGAGAGGAAACCTGCAATAGTCTGTTCGCTTTTCAAATACGTGGTTTCAGTAATGAGCTTGAGATATTCCTCGACTCCAAGGTCGTGTTCAACTCTAACGCCCATGCTGATCTCGGCATCTTCACCCAGTGTAGATAGGACCATGCCAACCTTCATCTTGGGTGGTGTCCTCTCTTCCAGAAGCATAGTACGGGAAGCGAGGAACAAGTCGACTCTCTCTTGGCTGGCCACCTCCAGGGCTGAAGCGGAGGGGGAGCTCAAGAGAGTTGCCGTGAAGAGAATTGTTACAACGAGTACAGCGATACGGTAATTCTTGAATCTCACATTCACAATTGACTCTCCTTCCTGCTCGGTTAACCCTGGTTTAGGTTCGCCGAGTTCTTATTGCCAGTTTGAATAACAAGAGTACTGGTGTCCATGGAGTTCTGGTTGACCAAAGCGGAGTTATCATCTCCGTTTTGGAGAACTCGGATGAGCTGGTTCACGCCTGTTTGTTGCGTAGCGGTCCAGTTGTTCAGTCCTATTTGGACTACAAAGGATGCATTTCCGCCGATGGCCAAGGCACTTTGCTCTTGTATTACATACGCTTCATTATTGTCACCGATCTGATAAACAGACGAGGTGTTGTCATCCCCGATTTGCATCAGATCTATCGTGTTGTAGAGGCCCGATTGATAGGTATATGTGTCATTATCAGCTAGATTACGATGAGCAGAACTTGGGGTAATGGAGTGTGTCTGGGTGATTGTAGCATGATTCCAGTTACCAAGCTGCAGGGAGAAGACCAGGTCTCTTTGGCCGAGTTGGCGAATCTCGATTTCATTGTCACTGCCAACTTGTGCTACCCCTGCAAGGTGCTCAGAACCAACTTGATCGATCGTGGCTGAGTTATCATCGCCTAGTTGCAGGAGTACGACTTCACTTAAGACTTCTTGGTAGATGTAGGCGTCGTTGTTCATGCCAACTTGATTGATGGTACCGATTCCTTCAGCAAATCCTGGGTTAGAGGCGGCGAAAATGAGTGCTAAAGCAATAGCGACCATGACGAGAGTTGGGAGTTTCTTCATTTTAATCTCCTTCCATTCCAGTGACTGTTTGGCTAAAGACCAAATCGGAAGGTGCTGATAACGGCGTTGTCACCGGCATGATCAAGAATCAACTCCGTTCCAAAGCCTATTTGGACGTGGTCAACAGTGTTGTTATCGCCGGTAATTGTGATGCGGGAGCTGTGCTTCGTGCCTACTTGACTTTGCGAGACAGCGTTTCTGCTCCCCGT
>JAAZLY010000111.1 GCA_012799115.1 Bacillota bacterium | reverse complement strand
TATCATTACCCCTGTACCTTTGCAGGCGCTTCTTGTCCATAGCCAGGACATCTTCGCCTTGGTAGATGATCTCGGAACCTTCCTTGATCTCTCCAAAGGGTTCTTGCAAGAGGCGCATAAGGGCCTTAGCTGTTACTGTCTTACCACAGCCAGACTCACCAACAAAGGCTAAAGTCTCACCACTTTGGAGTTCAAAGTCGACACCGCGCACAGCTCGAACTTCCCCTACATAGGTATTAAACGATACTCTTAGGTTCTTAACTGACAAAAGTTTTTCCATCACTTCACCTACTTCCTTAACCGAGGATCCAACGCATCCCTCAGACCGTCACCAATGAGTGTAAAGCACAGCATCGTCAAGGCGATCATCATTGCCGGGAATAGCAATTGATAGGGATAGAAGACAAAGCGGCTCTGTGCACTGGATGCCAACGCCCCCCAGCTGGTGTTAGGTGGTTGGACTCCAAGTCCAATGAAGCTCAGGAAGGCCTCGCTAAAGATGTACCCAGGAATATCAAAGGTGATAGCGACCAGCACTACGCCTAGGGTATTGGGGATCATGTGTTTGATGATAATTTTCCAAGGTCTCACGCCCAGAGCCCGGGCTGCCATGATATACTCTTGCGCCTTGATCTGGAGCATCTGTCCCCGCACAATACGGGCAATCCCGCACCAGCCCGTGAGGGTCATAGCCAGAATGAGGGTCCAGATACTACTGCTTTGCAGAATAACAGAAAGCAAGATAACGACGATCAAATAGGGTACACTGATTAGAACTTCAACGATCCGCATCATGATATCATCCACGACACCACCAAAGTAAGCAGAAATACCACCATAGATGCAGCCAATGAATGAAGCGACAAAGGCGCCAATCAGACCAATGGCCATCGAAATTCGACCACCCTGCCAGACCCTGGCAAAGAGATCGCGACCTAATTGGTCTGTTCCAAACCAATGCTCAAGACTGGGAGATTGATTACGGGCCTTTCCATCGATGTGGGCATAGTTGTAGCCGCTAATTGTAGGACCGAAAATGACAAAAAAGATCATGATGGACAGGATGATAAGAGCCAAAGTAGCTATTTTGTTCTCCCGGAAGCGCCGCCAGGCGTCTTTTAGGTAGCTTACCCGTGGTCTGCCAATTCTCTCTGCATCCGTTATCTCAATTCCAATGTGGGTAAATTGTTCCTTTGTTACGTTTTGCACCGGTAACACCCCCTAGTTCTTCTCTGGTGCAACGCGAATCCGCGGATCCACCAGCATATAGATGAGGTCTACAAGGAGTTGCGCAACGACAAACAGTACAGCGTAGAAAATGGTTGTACCTAGAATCATGGAGTAGTCGTTGTTATTGATGGAACTAATATAGTAAAACCCGATCCCAGGGATACTGAACATGCGCTCAACCAAGAATGACCCCGTAAAAATGCCCACGATGCGCCCGGCCAAGAGCGTGATGGAAGGCAAGGCAGAGTTGCGCAAGACATGTCTGCGAATGACATTGAACCTGCTTAAACCCTTTGAGTAGGCTGTGAGAACGTAATCCTGGTTCAGAGTGTCGAGCATACTTGACTTAAAGTAGCGTGCGTACGTAGCGATGGGACCTAGAGCCAGAACCATGATGGGAAGCACCATGTGTTTCCGTTCTCCCCAACCAGAAGTGGGGAACCAACCCAGCTTGACCGCGAAGAAGTACTGGAATAAGGCGGCCAAGACAAAGACTGGAATTGTTACACCGAGTATGGCAATGAACATGACAATATAGTCAGGCCATCGATTCTTATTGAGTGCTGCTATAATTCCAAGAAAAATTCCAATGGAGACACCGATGACAAGTGCAATACCACCAATCTTTGCCGACACAGGGGATGTTGTGACGATGGTTTCGCTTACTTGACGGCCTGGGTAGACTACACTCTCTCCCAAGTCACCTTGTAAGAGGTTCTTAAGATAGACGAGGTATTGACGATACAGTGGTTGATCTAGGCCGTATTTGGCGTAGTAGTTCGCCTTTGTCTGTTCAGGTAGACCTCGGGCCATGTGAGCGAGAGGATCACCAGGGATACTCCGCATTAAGAAAAAAGTGACAGTAACAATAATGAAAAGCGTGATAAACATATAACCAATCCGTTTGGCAATATATCTAAGCATGACTTGCCTCCTTTATGCTTGCCCTCGAGGCTAAAAAAGCCATGGCAACCATTTGCCAATGGTGCGGCAATGATTGCCATGGCAATGAACTCACTTGGTACTACCTCTAGCGTCTATCTACCAGAAGTGTAGACGTACTTAAAGCCCATATTGGAAAAGCCTAGTGTGGCATAGTTGTGAACATAATTCTTCACGAACTGGTTAACCCGAGAGGTGGCCAGTGGCGATGCGACTGCCTCGTCTCGTAGCAAGATGTTCTCGGCTTGAATGTAATAATCGAGCCTCTTTGCCTCATCCATCTCGACTGCAGCCTTGAAGATCAGCTCATCATACTCCTTGTTTACCCATCCGGTCTCGATCATGTCGTAGTCTGACACGAACAGACTGAGAACGTCATATGGATCGTTGTAGTATGCTCCCCATGCCATAAAGCCGATTTGATAGTTTCCTTTCTGAACGTTGTCATAGAAGATACCCCATTCAGAGAAGTTGATCTGCAGATTTACACCTAGCTCATAGCCGTAAACTTGCTGCAGGTACTCACCTAAGTTGCGGAACCATTGATCTGTTCCAGCTAGGTTGAAGGTGATACGTAGTGAGGATGGGTCGTTACCCAAGCCTAGTTCTTGCATACCTTGAAGCAATAGATCTTTAGCAGTCTTGCCTTCAGCTTTGAGTTCGTCGATCATCTCTTGGATGATGTCGCCGGCTGCTTCGCGGTAGTTGGTATTGCCAACAGAAATCGTTGGAACAACCCAGCCATAGGTTGGAACTCTTAGACCACCAAAGGCCATTTCATTAATGTCTTCGCGGTCAATGGCTAACATAAACGCTTTACGGATATTGGCGTTTTGGAAGAGTTCATCCTGAGCATTAAAGAAAGCATAGGTGATCGTAGCAGAGGTGTAGGAGTTATAGGTAACATCGTTTCTTCTTTGGAAACGATCGATCCATTCCTGAGCACCAGTACCTACGAAGTCAATCTCGCCACTCTCAAATGCGTTGTAGTACGTTGTCTCATCTGGCATGATGGACCAGGTTACTCTTTCGAGGTTGACATTTTCGGTATCCCAGTATTGGTCGTTCTTCACGACTTCAACTACACTATTATGAACCCATCTGCTGAGTTTGAATGGTCCATTGGAGATCGTGTATTGTGCCTCTGAACCATAACGCTCGCCCCACTCTTCCACCTTGTCTTGACGTTGTGGATAGTAGATGGTGGCATCGATCATGGAGAGGAAGGACGGTAGTGGCTCATTCAGAGTGAGCTCCAACGTCTTGTCGTCAAGGGCTTTTACGCCCAACTCTTCGATCGGCATCTCGCCTGCGTTTACTGCAGCAAAGTTCTTGAGGGGGGCCAGGAAGTAACTGTTTGGCGATCCCGTTTCTGGTAACGAACTTCTCCGCAGCGAGTAGACATAGTCATGGGCAGTTACGGGTACGCCGTCTTCCCACTTGTTGTCGCCGAGGTAGAATGTCCAAACGGTACCATCTTCATTGCTCTCCCACTTATAAGCATCACCAGGGGCCTGGAAGTATTCGCCTTCCCGTTCTTCCATGCGGATCAGGCCTTCCATGGTGTTGATGATGACTGTGTTGGAATACGAGTCAGAGCGCAGACTAATGTCCAAACTGGACGGATTCGCTACCAAGTACGTGTTGATATACTGTTCATTATCGAGGGGGAACTCGATAGCAGGTGCACTTGCGCTGACAGTCCAAGAGGCTAAAACAAGTGCGAACATAGCGACTAGTACTAAAACGGTCTTTCTACTTAAGTTGTTCAAGTGTGAATACCTCCCTTTAATATTTCGTACATGTTCATCCAGCACCACGTATCTTACCCCAACCTTCACCTCCCCACGCAAAGAACCACTGCAGTTGTTATTACTTCTAAACCTATTTGTTCTTTGGTACGAGAACTCCTGTTGATAAATAAAAGTTTAACAAACAAAATTTACTCATAAGAGCAGATGCGGTAAAAAAATTGTGAACTTGCTAAGGAATTGTGATAGTTATCACATATCCTTGTTTAGATTATGTTCGAACAAATAGCCTCAAAGGGTTGAAGTTCTTCACGAAAATACAATATAATGTTATCGATGGAGGTTTTCGAACCAAGATTTCAAGGTGTCGATAAAGTAACACCAATAGCAGTAGGAGGTGGACGTAATGTTTAAGGTACTTGAAAAAGACCTGTTAGCCGAGAATATCTATAGAATGGTTGTTGAAGCTCCCCTAGTGGCCTCCAAGGCTCGAGCAGGCAATTTCGTGATCGTTCGAGTCTCTGAAGTTGGAGAAAGGATACCCCTGACCATCGCTGATAACGATCCTGAGCGAGGGACTTTGACCCTGATCATTCAGGCAGTCGGTAAGAGTACGAAGGATTTGGCAAGTGTCCCTGTTGGCGGGATGGTGAAGGACGTACTCGGCCCTTTGGGCTCCGCAACAGAGATCGGTGATGCCAAACGGATCATCGCCGTCATGGGCGGAATTGGCGTGGCACCAACCTTGCCATTGCTCCGTGCATATCGGAAGAAGGGGGCTGAGATTGTCTCTATCTACGGGGCACGTAATAAGGACTTATATATCCTAAAGGATGAAGTAGCAAGCTTGAGTGATGAACTTATTCTAGTGACGGATGATGGTAGCTCTGGGCTTAAGGGTTTGGTCACAGATCCCCTAAGGGAGCGTCTCCAAAGCGGTGAAAAGTTTGATTTAGCTATAGCCATTGGTCCCGCCCGGATGATGCAGGCGGCGAGCAATGTCACGAAGGAGTTTGATCTGCCAACCGTCGTTAGTTTGAACTCCATCATGATTGATGGAACTGGGATGTGCGGAGGATGTCGAGTTTCTATTAACGGGCAAACCAAGTTTGCTTGTGTTGATGGTCCCGATTTTGATGGACATGCTGTCAACTTTGATGAACTGATCATCAGGCAAGGATATTACAGAGACGAAGAACAACACTCTCATGCATGTCAAAGCCTAGGGGGGGAAGAAGCATAAATGACGACACCAGCAAAGAGAACTAGAGTTGAAATGCCTAGACGCGATCCCCAGGAGCGAGGCACAGATTTTGTTGAGGTCGCTTTGGGACTCGATCCAGAACTGGCGATGGCAGAGGCCGAGCGCTGCCTGAACTGCAGGCACAAGCCTTGTGTAAGTGGATGTCCTGTACAAGTGCCCATTCCCGAATTCATTCAATTAGTTGTTCAAGGCGAGTTTGAAGCTGCAGAAGCCAAGATTAAGGAGAAGAATAGTCTGCCAGCAATCTGTGGTCGGGTGTGCCCCCAGGAGACCCAGTGTGAAGAAGTGTGTGTCTTGGCCAGGCGGGGACAACCCATCGCCATTGGTATGTTAGAACGTTTTGTTGCAGATCAGGCTAGTGCTGCGAGAAAGGCACGAAAGGAAGATAGTAGTCCAGATAAGCCTGAGAAGAAGTACGACGAACGAGTTGCTGTTATTGGTGCTGGACCTGCTGGACTGACTTGTGCTGCAGACTTGGCAAACTACGGCTATGAGGTCGACATTTTTGAAGCTTTGCATGATACTGGTGGGGTTTTGCGCTACGGAATCCCTGAGTTCCGCTTGCCCAAATCCATTGTGGATGAAGAAGTAGAGTATGTGAAATCCCTCGGAGTCAATATCACGACCAATGTTGCGGTAGGTTTGACCATGGACTTCAATGAAATGCTCGCTTCTGGCGAGTATGCTGCAGCCTTTATTGGCACCGGCGCGGGTCTGCCCTATTTCCTTAATATTCCAGGAGAGAACCTCAACGGTGTCTATAGTGCCAATGAGTTTCTCACACGGGCCAACCTGATGAAGGCCTATCTCTTCCCAGAGTACGACACTCCGATTAAGGTCGGCAAGCGTGTTGCTGTTGTTGGTGCAGGTAACGTAGCCATGGACGCAGCACGGGTTGCTCTTCGACTAGGCGCTGAAGAGGTCTATGTCGTCTATCGCAGAAGCCGCGAGGAGATGCCTGCACGCCATGAAGAGATCGAGAACGCAGAAGAAGAAGGAATCCAATTCCGCTTGCTCACCAATCCGGCCCGTATCCTTGGAGACGAGCGTTTCCGTGTGCGGGGGATGGAGTGCGTGAAGATGGAGCTTGGCGAACCCGATAGTAGTGGACGCAGAAGACCGGTGGAGATACCTGGTTCGAACTTCACCCTTGAGGTGGATACGGTCATTGTCGCAGTAGGGCAGGGAGCGAACCCCATGTTAACAACAAGAGTCGATGGCCTAGAGCTTAACAAGTGGGGTAACATCACTACCTACGATGAAAATGGAGCCACGAGCATTCCAGGTGTGTGGGCTGGTGGCGACATTGCCACCGGTGCTTCAACTGTTATTAGTGCCATGGGTGCAGGTAAACGTGCGGCATTAGGTATTCACGAGTGGCTCTCCGCCAAGCGCGGCGAAGCCTAGGGGGATCGATTGTCAATGGGGGTTAGCTTCAGAAACCGAGTTATCGTTCTTATGGCAATGACCTTACTCTTGGCCTTTGTCGTTTCTCCATCTGCCGTCGTCTATGCCAATGGGTTACAAGCCCAACGTGAAGCGGTCCTACGCGAACATCTAGAAGAGTGGTTTGGTGGGAAGGTCCTACACAAGTATGTAGGGAACAACCGCGATTATGATTGGTACATTGATCAGAGAGATACAGGCGAGCATAGCAATGCCAATTGCGGACCTGCATCTGCTGCAATGGCCATGAAGTGGACGAATGAAGAGTTTGAGGGTACCGGCGAAGATGCAAGAAACATGTATCCTGCCTATGGTGCCTGGTGGAGGACGAACATCTTCTTTAGGTACTTTGAGTCCCTCGGTCAACCCTACTCCACCATGATGTTGGAGAGGGATCAGGGCGTAGCGACTACAGATCTAAAGAAAGTGATTGATGAGGGAAAAATAGCTATACTCTGTATCGATATGAACTATATCAGCAGAGAGAGCGATCCCAACCGGCGTGTCAATCGTTTTTATGATTACGCAGATGGACATTTTCTCATTGTCAAGGGGTATGCGGAGGTTGATGATCTCACCTACTTCGAGGTTTACGACCCCAATAGTTGGGGGAAGAGATATGTGGACGGTGAGCTCAAGGGGAAAGACCGCTACTACGTGGCGGAAGAACTTATCGCCGCTTCCCACAATTGGTATCAGTTTGCTATCGTTGTGGAATAAGAATTGAACAAACAGATAAGGGGCTGTTGCACTCGCAACAGCCCCTCGTTTTATCGCTCAGTCTTCATAGATAGACTAATTCTTCCTAGATTGGGTTCTACACCGAGAATGCGGACGGAAACAATGTCTCCAACCTGTACTACATCGGTGGGATGCCTAACATATTTGTCGCTCAGCTGCGAGATATGGACTAAACCCGCTTTCTTAACACCAATATCCACAAAGGCGCCAAAGTCTACCACGTTTTGAACCGTACCCTTCAGAACCATGCCTGGTTCCAAATCTTCCATGCTCAGTACATCCGCTCTAAAGAGTGGGGCAGGTAGCTCATCCCTGGGATCACGTCCTGGTTGACTTAGGGAACCAATAATGTCCCGCACCGTTGGTTCACCGGCCTGTAGGAGTTCGGCAACCTCCTTGGCATTGAGCTTGGTCAGTTCTTCTCGAATCTGGCCTAAAGTCTCCCGATTTTGGAGATCCTGTTCCGTGTAACCGATCTGCTCTAGAATTTGTAGAGCAAGGGAATAGGATTCAGGATGAACCGCGGTGTTATCAAGGGGACGTTTACCATCAGCTATACGTAAGAAACCGGCTGCCTGTTCAAAGGCCTTGGGTCCAAGTCCTTTGACCTTCTTTAGTTCTGAACGTTGCTGGAAAATTCCGTTGCTTGCTCGGTATTCAATAATGTTCTCAGCCACCCTCGCCGACAAACCGGAAACATGTTTCAGTAAGGCGCTCGAGGCTGTATTGAGCTCTACACCAACATGGTTGACACAACTTTCTACCACTTGGGCCAGTGTTGTACTAAGCTCCTTTTGGTTCACGTCATGCTGATACTGGCCAACTCCAATCGATTTGGGATCAATCTTAACCAGTTCGGCTAGGGGATCTTGGACTCTCCGGGCAATGGAGACTGCACCGCGTATGGAAACATCGAGGTCAGGGAACTCCTCCTTGGCGAGCTTGGAAGCGGAGTAGACAGACGCTCCTGCTTCATTGATCACGAGATACTGAAGGCCTGGACAGTACTCTTTAATTAAGTCCGCCACGAGCTGCTCTGTTTCCCGGCTGGCCGTGCCATTGCCGATTGTTACAAGGGAAAGCTTGTGCTTATTGACTAATGCCTTTAGCGTATCCAAAGCCTGTTCCCAACGTTTCTGGGGCTCATGAGGATAGATCGTAGTGTACTCCAGAAGATCACCAAACTCACCAATCGCCACCACTTTGCAGCCGGTTCTAAAGGCTGGATCAATCCCTAAGACTCGGTGACCCCGCACGGGGCTTTGCATCAGTAAGTCCCTCAGGTTCTTGGCGAAGATCTCGATCGCGTGGACTTCAGCTTTCTCCGTTAGGGCATTTCTAATATCCCGCTCGAGGCTAGGAGCCAAGAGGCGTGTGTAGCCATCTTCCAGAGCCGCCCTCAGGTAGGTTGCCGCAGGTGATGTGCTTTGAGTAATAATTTCCTGACTTAAGAGGGAGTAAACTCTCTCGATATCCACTTGGATCCGAACGCGCAATGCACCTAGGCGCTCACCGCGATTGATGGCCAAGATCCTGTGGGGCGGTATCTTTGCTACATCCTCGAAGTACTCGAAGTACATTTGAAATTCGTTTGCTTCGGCCACATCGTCGCCTGCGGCTTTCTCACTGATCAGTAATCCGGTATCATAGGTAAATTTGCGGATCATGGCGCGATGAGCAGGATCATCGGTAAATTGCTCTGCCAGGATATCACAGGCCCCCTGCAAGGCATCCTCGACTGTTTCGACCTCGTCACTCAGGTATGCTTCACCCAAGACCAGAGGATCCTCGGGGCTTTGTTCCAAGAGAAGATGTGCCAAGGGTTCGAGTCCCTTTTCTTTAGCCATTGAGGCCCTAGTCCTACGTTTGGGCCGGAAAGGACGGTAGAGATCGTCGAGTTCTTGCAGACTCGTTGCGCTTTGGATAGACGCCGTAAGCTCAGGCGTGAGTTTCTCTTGAGCATCGATGAGTCTGGTGACTTCGGCCTTGCGTTCTTCCAGACTGCGCAGGTAGGTTAGGCGTTCGGCCAGATCACGAATGACAGTTTCGTCCAACTCCCCCGTAGCCTCTTTCCGATAGCGGGCGATAAAGGGAATGGTGTTCCCGTCATCGAGTAGGGCGATGGTCTGCTCGACCTGGTGTGGCCTAATTCCCAATTCTGTGGCAAGTTGCTTGATTATGTCCATGCGAATCCTCCTCACTAGATTAGAATAGCAGAACCGGAAGGAAGATGCAAAAGGATGTTGAACACTACTTTGAGGTGGTAGAATGCTTGTTGAGTACAAGACAGTGGCAACAGAAGCGGAGATCACGCTGATTGAGAAGAAGTCCAAGTTCATAGCCCGCATTAAGCCTGTGGAAACGCAGGAAGAGGCGGAGGCCTTCATTGAGGCCGTTCGCAAAGAACACTGGAATGCCACCCACAATGTCCCCGCTTATATCCTTGGCATGAACCAGGAGGTCCAGAAATATAGTGATGATAACGAGCCAAGTGGTACTGCGGGACTGCCCATCCTGGAAGTGTTGAAAAGTCACGAGGTCGTTAACTGCGTCGTCGTCGTCACGCGTTACTTTGGCGGCACCCTTTTGGGACGAGGCGGCCTAATTCGCGCCTATGGCGGTGCGGCACGGGAGGCTTTGCAGACTGCAGGTATTGTACGCATGGTACCAGCCCGAGAAATTGCCGTAACCGTTGATTATGTGCATTCTGGCAAAGTTCAAAATGAGATACTGACTCAAGGGATTAACCTTGTAGATACTGTCTATTTAGAACAGGTGACCTTCCATGTCTCGGTCTTCCCTCAGGAAGAAGAACCATTGCGTCAGGCGATTCAGGAGTACACTGCTAACGACTTTACCTGGACCGTGGGGGAGGAAATCTACCGCTCGATTAGGAATGGAGAGTGAGCAAATCATGAAGGTAACCCGTCAACCGGGGACATGGCTCTATCCGGTACCACCTGTCTTGGTGAGTTGTCAAAATGGGGGTTCAGCAAATATCATTACCTTGGCCTGGGCAGGCGTTGCCTGCTCTGATCCTGTCATTATTAGTCTAGGAATTCGCCCCGAACGCTACTCTTATGCTATAATCAAAGAATCAGGCGGTTTCGTCGTCAACATGCCCATGGCCAGTCAAGTAGCCATGGTTGATACCTGTGGCACGCTGAGCGGTCGAGACCATGATAAGTTTGCAGTGTGTGGGTTTACTGCGCTCCCAGGCAAGTTCGGCACGGCCCCGCTCATTGCGGAGTGTCCAGTGAATATTGAATGCAGTGTCACGGAAATCATCTCCTTAGGTAGCCATCATCTCTTCCTTGGAAAAGTCCTTGGGATCCAGTATGATGAAACCTATGCAGTCAATGGCCGACTTGATCTTCCGGCAACCGATCCGATGATCTATGGATTTGGCAACTATTATCGCCTCGGAGAACTTTTGGGGCGCCACGGCGAATCGCGTCGTTGAAAGAGGTGAATCGAGTATGAGCTTCAATCGTAGCATGGTTCAAACTAGTGTCTTTCTCATTTTGGTCTTGAGCGTAAGTAGCCTGGCTGCAGCAGCATTCCCAGCCAAACAGGGATTTGTCAATGATTATGCGAATGTCATCGATCAAAAGAGTCGCGCTGAAATGCAACTACTTGGGGAGAAATTATGGACTGAGCAAGGGATCGGACTGGCCGTAGTGACGGTGGCCACCACTGCTCCTATGGATCCCAAGGAGTATACCACAGCACTCTTTAACGAATGGGGAGTAGGCGGACCTGAGGATAGCGGTTTATTGATGCTCCTTGCCGTCTCCGAAGGGGCTATTGAAGTAGAACCCGGTTATGGTTTAGAAGGGGCTTTGCCCGACGGTCTTGTCGGTGCGGTGATTGATCAAGAGGGACTACCCCATTTTAAGAAACAGTCCTATGGACCAGGGCTTTCAGCCATGGTCGTAGCCTATGCCAACATCCTAGCTGGTGAGGAATTTGAAATCGTTGAGGAGCGGGATGAAGCCAGAGGTTGGTTTGTTTCCTTCGTAATTTTTATCTTGATTTTCATGATGATGCGTCGCGGCAGAAGGTATCCTCCAGGTGGAAGTGGCGGTTATGGCGGCGGAGGCCCAGGCAGAACTGTTATTGTACCCCGTATGCCTAGGGGCGGTGGTTTTGGTGGAGGTATTGGCGGCGGTTCGAGACCTTCCGGCGGTTTTGGTGGAGGACGTAGCGGCGGCGGCGGAGCAGGACGACGATTTTAAACAATGAGGAGAGTGAAGGGATGAAAAAAGGAGTTATAGTCTTAATCGTTATCGCAGTGATTGCAGTTGCCTTGGTTTCCGGTGTCATTGGACGTTACAATCAGCTCGTAGCGCTCGAGGAGACCGTTGACGGGCGTTGGGCTCAGGTAGAAAACCAGCTACAAAGGCGGGCAGATTTGATTCCCAACTTGGTCAATACGGTTAGGGGTTATGCCAGTCATGAAGAGCAAGTTTTTGCCGATGTTGCCGAGGCCCGTTCACGTCTCTTAGGTGCACAGACTCCCGAAGCCCAAATCCAAGCGAATCAGGGGCTTGATACTGCTTTGGGCAGGCTCCTCGCCATCAGCGAGGCCTATCCTGAACTTAAGGCTGATACAAGTTTTATTCGGCTCCAGGATGAGTTGGCAGGTACAGAAAACCGCATTGCCACAGAGCGGATGCGCTTTAACGAATCCGTTCAAACTTGGAACACCACAATTCGCCAGTTCCCCACCAATCTTCTGGCGAACCTAATGGGAAGGCAAGCGAAGCCCTTCTTCGAGGCAGCACCTTCCGCCATGGAAGTTCCACGGGTAGAGTTCTAAAGGATAAAGAAAGAAGGGCCTTCGGGCCCTTCCTTAGTTTCCAAAGAGAAAAGGTGGGCTCTGGTGCCCTTTGAGCAATTCTCTATCAATGGGAGGAATGTTATCAAGGAAATAGTGTAATACTTCTAAAGCCGCTTCAGGATGCTCTGTGGCACCCCAGACAACCATTTGGCTGAGCTGGGCTGGATGAGGAATTCCATAGATGACTTCCCCTGCTTCGTCCTCACCTAAGGGAAAGAGCACTTCCTGGCTGAGAAAATAGGCGAAGCGGTCCTCATCGATGGCCATCACGTCGGGTGCTTCGTTAGCCGCGATGAGTACGATTAGTTTGGCATCCATTCCGCCTGCAGGCAGTAGTTGCAGTTCGATATAGATGTCTTCGCTGGTTGCATTGTAGTCCTCTGCAAGTTTCTCCATGCTCTCTGATACTTCATAGAAGGCTTCGCCCATGACTACTACTTTGGTGCGTCCCATGGCAGGATCTGGCGGTTTGGGCCAGAAAACCATCAGTAAGATCAATGCAAGTATTCCGGAGGCAACAGCGATAACTGTCCTTTTGGACACTGGCGGAGGAGGCCCATCTCCTGGGGGACGATCACCCTGCACTGCTTGGGCAACTTGGGGACATCCTGTCTTGCCACAGCCACCTTTGTCTTTCCAGCACTCGACATGATGGACAGAGCGGCATCTGGGACAAACTACTACTTGATCTGAAGAGTTGATGGCCTGTTCACAGTAGATGCAACTCTTGCCAGGATATTCTGTCCCTTGCGTGATTTTTTCTAGATTTTCCTTCATTCTTCTCTCCCCAAACACAAAAAATCGTATAGTATGATATGATTATCATTGTAACACTTTCTCCCGGCTCTGCCAACAGAGTCGGCCTGAGAGCCCAAGGAGGGTGCGGATCTGAAACCACAAGTGACACTATATACCGACGGGGCCTGTAGCGGCAACCCTGGACCAGGCGGATGGGGAGCAATCCTTTTGTATGGACCTCATGAAAAGGAACTCTCCGGTTTTGAAGCACACACCACCAATCAAAGGATGGAGTTGTTGGCCGCAATTAAGGGTTTGGAGAGCTTGAAGAAGCCCTGTCGGGTCAAGTTATCTTCCGATAGTGCATATTTGATCAATGCTTTCACCCAAGGTTGGGTAGAGAACTGGCAAAAAAACGGTTGGCTGAATGCCAAAAAGGAGCCGGTTAGCAACTCGGATTTATGGAAGAGACTCATCGACCTGGCTCGGACCCATGATATAGACTGGATCAAAGTTAAGGGTCATAGTGATAATGCACTGAACAACCGTTGCGATGCCCTAGCGCGCGGCGCGATTGAAGCACAAAGGTAGGGATGCGTATTGCTCAGGGACTACAAGGAACTAATGGAAGAGATCGGCGAAATCACCACAGTGGATGGGTTTGTTTCGTCGTGCCTTGAGATTAAGGAGAGCATGTTCTTCTATGAACGAGAACTGATGTTGGCTGCCTACGCTGCTTCCCTCGAGTTGTTGTCAGTGGCGGCCATGCTAACCGCGGCTCTGAAGGGCAGACGCGAGCTGCATAAGGCCCATAGTGAAGTGGAGCGTTCGGTGGATGGTCTACTAGCGGAGCTTGAGAGGTATCAGTTCCCCCTCGATATTCAGTATATTGTCGATCACTTCATGCAGGGAGCGGGTTTCCAAACACGCTTGCGTTTGCCGACGTATCTGCAGATGATGTATGCCTACTGCCAGGGTGAGGAGTCCTCTCGGGAAGATCTTGACAGTGTCATCCATCAGATGCATCTTCTTTTCCTTGAAGATCCAGGGGAGCAACAGGAAGAGGAACTCAATCGGCTGCTGGGCCAGGCAGGGGCCAAGATGCTCCGGGGCGCAAGCCTACGATCGATTTGGCTCAGAATCAGTCACCCCCGCATACAAGTTGTCTTGCAGGGTTTGCAGACCTTGATGAACAACTTCCGAGTCACTGCGTATTACAACTACCCGCTGGAGGATATTGCCACAGAGCGTCAGAAACGCAAAAAGGTCAAGGGAAATGTTGTTTCGGATCTCAATGTGTTCCGTAATTTCCGCCAGGGCGGTTCGGGATATACCGATCTCAATACGGTGTTCGAAAAGGACAAGTATGATCACTTCTTCGAAAGCCTGTTCTCCAGCTTTGAGCATATTGATGTCCAACCCGATCAGGTAGTGATTGACCTAATCCTCAAAATACTGGACCTGCGTCTTGTGAACGCAGACATTCACCAAGGATTCCTTATGCGGCTCCTTGTGTACTGTAATCGCTGGGAAATCGTGCAAGTGGGTGATGTGATCCTGCAGATTCTGGCTGGGCTAGATGCAGATGATCCCTTATATTTCGAGTGTTGGATCCTGCTCAAATCCTTTGACGCCAAGGTATTGCCAGCCATTCGGCGATTTGCCAGGAAGAACCGGGATTCCTCACTATTGCCCTATCTTGCCGTATTCTTGTCCCACGGACCCCCCACCAAACGTAGGTGGAGTCTATTGCGGGAAATCTTCGAACAATACCCTGAAGATAGTGAGGAAAAGGCACAGGTAGCTCTATCGATTGGTCGTTATGGCGGTGAAGAAGCGGTCGCTTTTCTGGAACAGGCATTAGAATCTTCTCACCAGACTCCTGGTCCTTATACCAAGCGACTAAAAAAGGCGCTCGAAAGCGCCCAAGAGGATCTAAACTAGTTGGATTCGATTTTCTCCACAGCCCAGGCTGCGGCATCTCGGACAAATGCACTCGGATGCTCCTGGGCTGTTTCTTTTAGCTCCGGCAAAGCATCGCGGTGCCTTTGGTTGCCTAGAATGATACAGGCATTGCGCGCCAGCACGTTCTTGCCACGCCAAGCGATGCTTGTCTCCCCAAACTTGTGGGCAAATTCTTTCTTGCTCATATGCAAGAGTGGAAGCAAAGGGACATGGGGTCCCACGATGGGCTGAAACTCTTTGTGAGCACTGGGGCGTGCTTCTAGGTTAATGGGGCAGACCTGCTGGCAAATATCGCAGCCCCACAGCTGACTACCGATTTTGTCCCTTAGTTCCAGGGGAATGGGACCAGACATTTGCGTTAGGTAGGAGATACAGCGCCCGGGCCGAATCTTGCCTGGTGCAAAAAGCGCACCTGTAGGACAGGCCCTGACACAGCGTTGGCATTCTGTTGGGCAGGACCAGTTGGCTCTGGGCTCTGCCTTCGTGAAGGGAAGATCCACATCCACAAGGATCTCGCCCAGAAAGACCCATGACCCGAAGGGACTAACATAGACGGCACAGTTTGCTCCAGGGAAACCTAGTCCAGCCTCTATGGCCAGGGCGCGGTCAATAAGAAAGCTGGTGTCAACAGCCTTGGTACACTCCTTGGCACCGAAGTGCTCCTGCAGAAAGAGGATTACCTTGTCCATGCGTTCCTCAATAACGCGGTGGTAATCCATACCCCAGGCCGAACGGGAGATGGTTCCGTGGCCAGCCGGTCTTGGACCCGCTTCGCCAGTGTGATAGGATATGGCCAGCGAAATCACACTCCGGGCACTCCTTTGCAGGTTCTGGGGATCAATGCGCTTCTGGATATCCTCATCGACAAAGTTCGGATAGCGATCTTCTTCCTGAGCTTCCCGCAAAACCGGAAGCATCATCTCCACTGGTTTACACGGCATGATGGCGAAGGCATCGAAACCAGCCTGATATATAGCTTGCTGCAAGTGATGTTCTCTGGAATGCAAGGTGACCCTCCTTTCAGGCAGAATAGCAAAAAGAGGAGCACGGATGCTCCTCCTTGTTATTTATTGGGCTGCTTCTACAGATGCAACCTCAGGAATCTGTTGCTTGAGGATTCTTTCAATGCCACCCTTGAGCGTCAATTGCGACATGGGGCAGCCAACACAGGCACCGGTCAGTTTGACGGTAACAACGTTGTCTTCGCTCACGCCAACGAGTTCTACGTCTCCGCCGTCGGCCTGAAGGGCTGGACGAATCTTGTCTAAAACAGCTTGCACTTTATCTTTCAACTCGACACCTCCTAAGATCTCTTCACAATCCTTAGTATACACCTTATGTTTGCCAATGTCTATGCAGAATTCTCTCTAGCGTCAAGTTCCACAAAATGTGCGATAGGGAATGTCATTTGATTCGGGAGGACTAGCAAACTCCGCCTGTTCAGGGCTATGGGCGAAGGGTTCCTTAAGCGCGCTCAAGAGCTTCTTGAGGGGCTTATAATCACGTTCTTGTACCGCCGCTCTCAGCACCTCTTCTACTCGGTGGTTTCTGGGAATCAGAGCGGGATTGCTTCGTTTCATCAGAGCTTGTGCCTCTTCCCAAGTACCGCGCCGCTTCTCCCATCGCTCCCTCCATGAGGCAAATCCTTCCAGACGATAGAGATCATGTTCGTCAAACCTTTGGAAGGTTAGATCCAAGAAGGTATTGGTATAATCCGCCTTGTGCTCCCGCATCAATTCCAGAAGGTCATGAATAAGGGCGGCATCTTCTTCATGGGAGTCTTTGAGTCCAAGTTTCTTTCGCATTCCAGCAAGAAAATGCTGATCGTACTTCCCGGAGAAGCTCTCCAATTCGATCGTAGCTAAATCCCGCGCCTTTTCCTGATCAGAATCGATCAGGGGAAGGAGAGTCTCAGCAAAACGGGCCAGATTCCAGGCGGCTATCTTCGGTTGATTGCCGTAAGCGTAACGCCCATAGTGATCGATGGAACTATAGACAGTGGAGGGATCATAAATATCCAGGAAGGCACAGGGCCCGTAGTCGATAGTCTCTCCACTAATTGCCATATTGTCTGTGTTCATCACGCCATGGACAAAACCGATTAACATCCACTGGGCGATTAAGGAAGCTTGGGTGTGGACAACTGCGCGGTAAAAGGATAGATATGGGTTGGCGTCTTGGAACGCTTCGGGATAATGGCGGTTGATAGCATAGTCGGCAAGCGTCTTGAGTTCTTGATCACGTCCGCGTCCAGCGGCAAACTGGAAGGTGCCGACTCGTAGATGACTCTTGGCTACTCTTGTCAAGACCGCCCCTGGCAATAGGGTTTCCCGGGCCACCTTTTCTCCCGTTGTGATCACTGCCAGGCTTCGAGTCGTAGGAAAGATATCTGCCATAGCTTCACTGATAATGTACTCGCGGAGCATGGGGCCTAGAGTGGCTTTACCATCTCCACCTCTGGAATAGGGTGTTCTGCCCGATCCCTTGAGCTGTATGTCGTAACGTTCTCCAGAAGGGGTGATCTGCTCGCCGAGGAGGAGCGCCCTTCCGTCTCCTAACATGGTGAAATGGCTAAACTGATGCCCGGCGTAGGCCTGGGCGAGTAAGACGCCTCCTGGGGGGACCTTAGTTCCTGCCAGAAAAGCAATACCGTCTTCGCTCCTCATGGCCTCAGTGGAGAGGCCGAGAAAATGAGCTAATTCGTCATTGAACAAGACGAGTTCAGGTGATGTTAGAGAGCTCGGTCCTAGCAGGGAGAAAAAAGACTCGGGTAACGTAGCGTATGTGTTGTCAAAGTTGAAGCCGAAATCATTCTGCATAACGAACCTCCCGAGCATAGTATTCCGTGCCAGATTGGCACTATTCTGTTGCCCATATTGTACCATAGATGTCCCACCCAGTGCAGGAAGTTACAGCTAGATCCCGAAAATACTAGAAAAAGGGGGGTTCAGGATGCCACGAAGGAGAGTCTTGGTAATTGGTAGTTTAAATATCGATCTAGTAGTCCATACACCTAGGATACCTCACGAAGGTGAGACCATCTTAGCTACGTCGTTCCACCGGTACTTCGGCGGTAAGGGAGCAAACCAGGCAGTGGCAGTGTCGAGGCAGGGAGTAGAGACGATTATGGCGGGCCGGGTTGGTCAAGATGACTTTGGGCGCGATCAGATCAGTCGACTGTCCCAGGAAGGAATCAGCACCGAGCATGTCGTCATAGATGAGGAGCAGCCCTCCGGCATCGCCTCCATTCTAATTGACGCTCAAGGCAATAACCGCATTATGGTTGTCCCTGGTGCGAATGGACAGGTGAGTCTAAGAGATATCGAGGCTTTAGAACCTGTGATGGCAGAATGCGCTTGTGTCGTCATTCAATTGGAGATTCCACTGCCTGCGGTTGTGGCCGCCATTCGGGCAGCCAATGCTCAGGGGGCGAAGGTGGTCTTGAACCCGGCTCCGGCCCAGGCCCTGCCTTTAGATATTTACCCACATATAACGGTCATCACTCCCAATGAGAGCGAAGCGGAGCTACTGACGGGAGTTCGGGTCACAGATATTGCGTCCGCTCGGAAGGCCGCTCAAGTCCTTCTAGATCGTGGTGTCTTGGCCGTTCTGATCACCCTAGGTTCCAAGGGAGTGTATGGCCTTACTCTAGCCGACGAGTTTCACCTACCAGCCCACGACGTTAAGGTCGTTGATACGGTAGCAGCGGGTGATACCTTTACAGGGGCGCTAGCAGCTCTAATTGGTGCAGGTTCTAGTCTGGCCGAGGCAGCTCGTTATGCAAATGGAGCCGCGGCCCTAGCCGTTACCCGACATGGAGCTCAGCCTTCCATTCCCAAAAGAGAAGAGGTTCTAGACTTTCTAGCCAAATGACCCACGTGCCTGTACGGGAATTACCTTCTTGGGTAGTCCCGTCTTTTTTCTCTCAGGATGGGGAAAACCTAAGGAAGAGGTTATCTGGTTTTGCAGGCGAACTCTAATTCATATTCTATTTACGAGGTTGGCTGGATAGAGAAGAGAAGGAGGCAACCCTTGACTACTGAAACAACTACTAGAATGTATCGTGGTTTCACCTTAGATCCCTTTCAAGCCAAAGCGGTAGACTTTATCGATCAAAACAAGTCCGTGTTGGTGGCTGCACCAACAGGCGTGGGGAAAACCTTGATCGCCGACTATATTATTGAGAAAATTTACCGCGAAGGCGGGAGGGTAGTCTATACCGCCCCGATCAAAGCGTTGAGTAATCAGAAGTACCGTGAGTTCAAAGCATTAGTAGGTCCTGAAGCTATGGGGATTCTAACGGGCGATGTGGTTGTGAATCCTGATGCACCGATTTTGATCATGACCACAGAAATCTTCCGCAATATGCTCCAAGAAGACCCAGAGCGCGTCAGCGATGTTCGCTACGTGATCTTTGATGAGGTACATTACATCGATGATCCAGAGCGGGGTAGTGTTTGGGAGGAAAGTTTGATCTTCATGCCTCCCACCATGCGTTTCTTAGGTTTGAGTGCGACCATTCCCAATGTCGACGAACTAGCCAATTGGATCGAAGAGGTCCAGGAATCACAGGATGATGTTGAAGTTGTGACCCATTTTGAACGTGTTGTACCCCTCAACCATGCTCTCTATGAGCGTTCGATGGGCTTTACTACGATGAATGCGGTGCAAAAGAAGTATCGGCGACTGGTGGGAGAGAGTTATGATGGCCGTCCCGATGTACCTGCCACAACCCACCTGGATTTGGTGAACGCCATTAAGGATCAGTATCTACCCTGTCTCTTCTTCACTTTTAGCCGTCGTAAGTGCGAGAGCAACGCATTGGCCCTTGGTGAAGAACAGGATTTCTTGGATAAGGCACAAAAAGCCCAGGTTCAAGCACTGATCGACGATGTGCTCAAGCGCTATCCCAACATCGAAAGTGGCCGTTGGCCCCATCTTCGGAGGCTACTGCTCAAGGGCATTGCTTACCATCACGCGGGCATGCTCCCCGTGTTAAAGGATGTTGTGGAGGAACTTTTTACACATCGCCTTATTTCGGTGCTTTATTGTACAGAGACCTTTGCAGTAGGACTCAACTTCCCTTGCCGAACGGTCTGCTTTGACTCTAGTACCAAGTGGGATGGGGTCAGTTTCAGGCCGATCTCTAATCGTGAGTACTTCCAGATGGCGGGCCGAGCTGGACGTAGGGGAATTGATGAAGAGGGCTCCGTCTTTACGATTGTAGATCTTAACTATTTCGATCCCAGCCAGTTTCCGAGTATGAAAGAAACAGAAATCGAGCCGTTGAAGAGCCAGTTTTCTTTGACCTACAACTCTATTTTGAATTTGGTGAAGAACTATAGTGAGCAAGATATTCACCGCATTTTGGGACAGAACTTCGCCACCTACCAGGCTTCAGCGGAGCGTCAGGGGGTGTTAGTTCAGCTCGATATGTTAGGTGAGGAATTAGCGCCCTACGAAAAACATCTCAAAGGTCCAGGCGGATTTAGGCGATTGATTCGCAAGAAAACCGAACTTGAACGGCGCTTAGCTACTACGTACAACAAACGGACTAAGAAGGGTCTCAAACGGGATATCCGGGCCCTCCTGCAGCGCATGGATAGTGCCTTTTATCGGCAGTATCCTGGGCGGGAACGTACCTTCTTGCGTAAGGAGCATCATAAGTTCAGACGGAAGCTTTCTCTCTATGAGCGCCTGCTCTATCGGGAAGAATCCCTCGATCCTCACAAAAAGTACATTGAGGAGTTTTCTGACAAGAGAGCCCTCTTGGAGGCCCTGGGCTACCTGGAAGGAGATCAACTAACGACAGCTGGTCTCTTGGCAAGCCAAATTCACGGTAATGAACTTTTGATCACCGAAATGTTCATGGAAGGTCTTTTCCACTCTTATAGTCCAGCAGAGCTGAATGCGGCCCTTGTTGCGGTTGGCTATGAGCCTAGGAAGAACGAGTACCGCATCAAACACAAGCTGAATCTGGCGCCTGTCTTGCGCCTCTGGCATTCCTTGACGAAGATGGAACAGCGCATGATCGGTTTTTCCACGGTGCAGTTTAATGATCACGTAGCGGCTTTGGCATATCGCTGGAGTAATGGGGAAAAGTTTACAGATCTCCTGGAAGCTTCGTCCATTGATGAAGGTGATTTGGTTTATGCTTTTCGTCGGGGAATTGACCTGCTCAGGCAGGTGCGAAACGCCACAACGGATGACCCGCATCTCACCGCGAGATTGCGAGAATGTATAGACTTGATGGACCGGGACGAGGTATCCATCTGGCTCTAGGATTACAAGGAGGAGCTATGAAATATCAAGTGTTGGCTTTGGATATCGACGGAACGCTCCTAAATAGCAAGTCTGAGCTTACGCCCGGGACGAAGGCTGCTGTGCTGCGCGCTAAGGAGCTCGGCATTAGGGTCATTTTGGCCACAGGCCGGAGGCTGAAAAACACTCTGCCTTTGGTTCATGAACTTGGTTTACAAGGGGCAGTGGTGGTTCATAACGGTGCTGTGATCCGCGATCCTAATTCTGACCAGATCTTATTTCAGCAGGGTATTGAGCTGGTTCTTGCCCAGGATATTGTGGACAAGCTTAATGGGCGGGGCCTCAACTACATTGTCTATACGGGTGAAAGTGCGGGCGAACGGGTGGTGGCACCTAAAGGTAGTTGGCAAGAACCCGAAGACCTCCTAGGGTATTACCTGGGCGAACGGGTGGAGTTTGTGGAAAACGTGACGTTAG
>JAAZLY010000012.1 GCA_012799115.1 Bacillota bacterium | reverse complement strand
ATAACTTCCCCTGACAAGCGGCGAACCAAAGCCCCATTATAGCAAATGAGCGCTTGCTGAGGATCCAATCCAAGGGCCTTCGCGAAGGGAGCGGTTGCCTGGTACATGCGTCCGGTGGCGATGGTGAAGAAAATGCCCTCGTCCAAAGCCTTGGTGATCGCCTCCTTGTTCTTGGCGCTCACTTGGACATTTCGATCGAGTAAGGTATCGTCTAAATCTGATGCAATTAACTTGATCATAACAAACCCCATTTCTCTATAGAAAAAGAGATGGCATAACCATCTCTCCCCTTCTTTTCGTCATATCTTGAACCGATCCTTCCCCGGGAACACTCAGGCATCTTGAGTCGACAAAGTAATGGATCCCGAGGTGGATGAAGCCTGCAGATCTAGCTTATCCGGTTTGCTTGAATACTCTATAGAGTGAGCAACCAGAGACGCTCCTCCCCCCTGCCGCTCCTGGCGAGTGATCTCTAGGGCATTGACGTCCGTTGAGATCCGACCAACCGCCGTCTGTAAGTCTAGAGCAAGACCAACATCGACCTGCGAAGGTAGAATCATCTTGATGGCACCATTGGTCGTCCCTAGCTTGTAATTTGTAAGCCCTGGAATGCCCACAATTCGTACATGTATCGCACCATTTGATGTTAAGAGATCGACATTCGTAGCCGATAACGAAACTCGAAACGAGCCATTACCAAGGCGGTAGTTCACCAAATTCGCTTCCACTTGGTTCATCTCGCAAGAACCATTGCCACCTTCTCCTTGAATCGTGTGGGCCTTCACAGACTGCAGTTTCGTATGACCATTGACCGTCTCCAAGTTTAGACTTGTTCCCTTCAAGTTTTCCACGATCAGAGCCCCAGTCTGCGTCTGTAGGTTCAACTCATACATACGGGCCTTTGGAATCATCAGGTGAAGGGAAATATCCAGTTCATCGAGGCTGGGTAGAGTAAGATCAAACTCTTTCCGTTCCGCTCCTTCCTCCCACTCTAGATGATAGAGACGAGTTCGAAGAGCTTCCCGGTCTCCTCCCCGTAACCTCTGTACCATCTTTAGCTGATAGCTCTCTTCGCTCCACCCGGTCACCCTCACAGAACCATTAGGATTTCGTATTCTCACAGGAATTACTTCGCCAGGACCTACGGTGCCCATGCTGACACCTGTAAACTCCTGGCTCTCCTCGGAACCAAAGAAGGGAAATTTGGACAGAATTCGCGGCAGTTTGCCGAGTTTATCACCGACACTATGCTCCAGGGATCGAGAGAAACGCTCCGTAGCGATTTCCACCTTAGCAGCGAAGTCTTCGCCAAGCTTTTCCAAACGAACCCAAGGATCCTCTGGTTCAGCACCAGACTCGGGTGCTTTCTGGCTAGTCCCAAGGGCCTTAAGTAGCTCAGTTGCTTCATCAGCCGATATCTTACCCTCCTCGAGCATACGCAGAATCATACGCCGTTCGTCTTGCATCCTAGATCACCTCCATTCTTTAGTATGGCAACTGAACAGCAAAAATTCCCTCTGGTATCATTGAAAAAGCTCTGGACATTTGCCAGAGCTTACGTTCCACCTGTTTAGACTAGAACCGGAATGTGATGCCTCCGCCAACTACAGTATCACTAGCTACTGGTGTCAGCGAAGCCTTATAACGTTTGATGGTCCCTTGTAACCCCAATCCTTCCATCAACTCATAGGCAACTGTGGCCCGAGCAGTTACCAACGAACCGGATCGATCCGCTTCTTTCTCCTTGTATCTTGGGGCATAACTTACCTCAGCCACGATAGACATCTGTGGCATCGGTCGGAACCTAAACCCAAACTTACCGTAGAATCCCTGACCAACTATAGCATCCGCCTCTCCTTCTTTGGTCGTGAGGCTGACAAAACCCGCTCCCACGTATCCTGCTAAATCCGGATCATTGAGTGTGCGGTAAAGGCCGCCGACGCTAAATAGACTGTTGCTCAAGCTCTTCTCATCTTCTGCATCAGGGGCCGGCTTGGTGCTTGTACTAAGAAAAGAACCGTCCACAAAGACATCGTTCATGACTTCAACCATACCGTGTGCGGTGAATCCACGGCTCTTTGATCTACCTAATCCGAACACGTAGCTTGCATCACCCTCAAAAGACACCGCATTCGCAACGAAAGTTGTTGCAACAAAGAGTGTACATACACAGAGTACCACGAGAAAACAAATTGGTTTTTTCACGATTCCTGCCTCCCGATTTGGTTTGTAGCTTAGTTCTCGAAAGACGCTACAAAACCTTCCTGGACTAGCAGGTTTTGGCGCTTTCCATCTCGAACTAAGTCGTGTCTGAAAGCAATCAAGGAGGAGATTCCATATGCTTAAACGATTCTTCGTACCAGCTTTGCCAATGCTTGTCCTATGTTGCTTACTACTTCTACCACACGTTGCATCCGCCGAACTTGTTGCAGGAGTGCATCTGGGCTACGGGAGGACGAATTACTCCCAAGTCCTTGGCCAAAAGGGTGTCACCAACACAGAATGGTCAACCGGTCTTTCGGCCAAGTACGACCACAACGATTTACTGTTTACGGCTCTGTATCAGACGAGTCTAGGGCTCAAAGATTTTGATACCAGTCGGCATCTTGGCCATGTGGGTGTAAGTTACCGTTTTCTCGAAGAAGATGTACTTACCGTATATGGGGGACTTGGCTACCAGTTGGTCTCCACTCGTTTTGAAACTCCCCAAGTTGACGATGGTGAACGCCACAACCTATTAGGTCATGGATTTGCAGGGCAAGTCGTGGTCAACATCGATGTCTCTGAGGAGTTCAAGACAACTGCCATGATCGCAGCGAATCCTTGGACTAGGTGGTCTCATACGTACAATACGAATACAGAGGCAAACATCGACTCCGGCAACGCCTTTATCTACAGGCTAGAAGTCATGTACGACTTCTCAGAAGAACTTGGGGCCCACCTAAGTGTGTTGGGTAATACCTACTCCGTGCCTTCATTCTCCCGCGATGGACTGCCGAACGGGGAGACAAAGAGCTCCTCAACTAGTGTTAATCTGGGTGTAACACGCCGTTTCTAGCAGTGTCGAGAAGAAAAACACGAGCCCTCGCATGGCGTGCGAGGGCTTTTCCTTACGCTAGAGGCAAAGACATCTGCCTAGGACCTCGGTCTTCAAATGCCTGGAAGTACTCAAAACAATCCTTGACGCTATGCATGATCTTGTAACGTCGGCAGAGATCTTGGAAGATGGCCATGAGTCTTTCGCTCCGGGGACTCGCCACATAGTATAAATCCCCGTATCTGGCTATGTACTTCTCCTTCATCTTTGGGAAGTGCTCATCGAGCTTCCCATAGAAGTACTCCCTGTTGCCATCACGCAGGGTGAGCCCCATACCAAAACAAATGATCCCCTTCACCTTCGCCTCGATACAATAGTCCATGAGACCTCTGAGGTTTTCATCCGTATCATTGATTAGGGGGAGAATCGGAGACAACCAGACAATCGTAGGGATTCCGTGATCCCGGAGTATCTTTAGAACCTCAAAACGCTCCCTGGTCGTACTCACATCTGGTTCCAATACTCTGCAAAGGTCCTCATCATAGGTGGTGAGAGTCATCTGGACCACGCATTTTGCCTGTTTGTGAATGGCCAAGAGCAGATCCAAATCCCTGAGAATACGAGAGGACTTAGTCTGAATAGCTAAGCCGAAACCATAATCCGCAATGAGACTCAAGCAGGTTCGCGTCAGCTGGAGCTCTTCCTCTATGTGGATGTAGGGATCGCTCATGGCACCCGTTCCGATCATGCATTTCTTCCGCTTGCTCCTCAGAGCTGATTCTAAGAGTTGGGGAGCGTTGTTCTTCACCTGTACATCCTCAAAATCGTGCTTCATCTGATAGCACTTACTGCGCGAATCGCAATAGATACAGCCATGGGTACAACCACGGTAGATATTCATACCATTTTTCGCTGAGAGAATGCCCTTCGCTTCTACCATGTGCATCCGATTCGACCCTTTCATCAACTCTATAGTCCAAAAAGAGCTAGGCGTGCTAGCTCTTTTGCATGTACTGGTAGATTTCAGCAGCCAGTTTCTCATTGATTCCAGAAACCTCTGCCAACTCTTCACAAGTAGCAGAGCGAATAGCCTTGATACTCCCAAAATGCCTGATCAGAGCCTTTTTCCTCTTTGGCCCAATACCAGGAATCTCATCTAGAACCGAACCCCGCGTCGCCTTGCCCCGCAAGTTGCGATGATAGGTGAGTGCAAAGCGATGCGCCTCATCCCTGATCTTCCTTAACAAGAGAAGCCCCGGAGAATCATCCGGCCAAATCACCGGCTGCGATTGCCCTTCTAGATAAATCTCCTCTCTCTTCTCAGCGAGAGACACAAAGGGGATAATCAGCCCCAGTTCATCTCGGACCCCAAGGGCCACGCCAAGCTGTCCCTTGCCTCCGTCGATCAGCACTAAATCAGGAAAGGCAGAGAACTTCTGCTCTCCGGTTTTTTCTTTTTGTTCCTCTAATCCACGTTTAAAGCGGCGCGACACGGCTTCACCCATAGCAGCATAATCATTGGGGGCGCCCTCTACACTCCGAATGCGGAAACGACGATAGTCGGAGCTTTTAAAGTCGCCATTTTCCCAAACAACCAACGAGGCCACCACATTGGTGCCCTGTAAGTTGGAAATATCGAAGGCCTCTATGCGCTCAGGCGGTTCCGCTAGACCAACAAGTTCCTGCAAGTCTTGCAGGGCACGCTCCATTGCTCGTTGCTTAAAGCTGGTACGACTTCGGGTTTCGTCTAAACCCACCTGGGCATTTTTCATCACTAGATCCAAGAGTTGCTTCTTGGCCCCCCTCTGGGGAGTTCGCAGATACACCCTTTGACCCTTGAGACTTGCCAACCAGTTCTCTAAGACCTCTGACTCCCCAAGGGGCACTGGTGTGAGCACTTCCCGGGGAATGTAGGAAGCATCTTCATAATACTGCTGGAGAAAGGCACGCAAGATCTCTGATCCTTCCTCGTCGGCGGAACACTCTAACATGAAATGATCCCGTCCTACGAGTTTGCCTCCTCGTACGAAAAACACTTGCACACAAGCTAGTTCACCATGGCGGGCATAGCCTATATAGTCTTGGTCTTCCGCCTTCTCCACCACGATCTTCTGTCTTTCCTGCAGGGTTTCGAGACCCCGAATCTGGTTACGAAAACGAGCTGCCTTCTCATACTCTAACTGGGAGGCAGCCTCCTGCATCTTTCGGGTCAAGTCCGGTATGAGGCGATCGATTCGGCCCTCCAGGAACATGATTACCTCTTCGATCATTTCCCCATACTTTTCCTTACTGATCAAGCCTGCACAAGGGGCAAGGCAACGACCAATGTGGAAGTTGAGGCAAGGGCGGTCCTGCCCACCCTCTTCAATCACCTTGTTACACGTACGCAGGGGAAAGAGGGTACGCAAGAAAGACAGAGTCTTCTTGACTACGGTTACATCAGTGTATGGACCAAAATAGCGGGCACCGTCCTTCAGACGCTTGCGAACCATCAGAACTCGGGGGAAGGTCTCCTGGACTGTCACCTTGATATAGGGATAGGTTTTGTCATCCTTCAAGCGCACATTGTACCGGGGATTGTGTTTCTTGATCAGGTTATTCTCCAAAATGAGCGCTTCCAGCTCTGAATCTGTCACAATATACTCTAAATCTGCAATATTCTCCACAAGTACCCGTACCTTCAGGGGATGGTTGGCAGACTTTTGAAAGTACGATCGCACTCGGTTACGAAGGTTAATCGCCTTACCCACATAGATGACTTCTCCAGCCTCATTGAGCATGAGGTAGACGCCTGGCACTTGTGGCAAGGTGGCTAACTTGTGCTGGAGATCCATGAACTTCACTCCTTAGATACGACTATCCGTTGATCATTCAGCACCTTTTGGAGGAACTGACCGGTGTAGGACTCTGGCACCTGGGCGACCTCTTCTGGCGTGCCCTGGGCGACGATCGTTCCGCCAGCTTCTCCGCCCTCTGGTCCGAGATCAATCACATAATCTGCAGTTTTAATCACATCAAGATTGTGCTCAATGACGAGCACGGTATCACCAGCATCAACCAAACGCTCTAGGACAGTGAGCAATCTTCGAATATCTTCAAAGTGAAGTCCCGTTGTAGGCTCATCCAAAAGATAGAGGGTTTTTCCATTACTCCTGCGGCTTAGCTCTGTGGCCAGCTTCACCCTCTGGGCTTCCCCGCCTGAAAGCTCTGTGGCTGGTTGTCCAAGTTTGATGTACCCCAAACCAACGTCATAGAGCGTTTCCATACGCCTGTGGATCTTCGGTACATTTTTGAAGAAGTCAACTGCTTCATCTACCTGCATGTCAAGGACATCTGCGATGGACTTTCCTTTATACTTGACATCCAAGGTCTCCCTACCATAACGTTTACCCTTACAGACCTCACAGGGTACATAGACATCTGGTAGGAAGTGCATTTCGATCTTTAGGATGCCCTCACCGCGACATGCCTCACAACGACCACCCTTGACGTTAAAGCTAAAACGCCCCTTGCTGTATCCACGCACCTTCGCCTCATTGGTCATGGCAAATAGATCCCTAATCGCATCAAAGGCACCGGTATAGGTAGCAGGGTTCGATCTAGGTGTCCGGCCAATGGGTGTTTGGTCGATTTCGATCACCTTATCGATAAACTCCAAACCTTCAATTGCATCATGTTCTCCAGGTTTCGTGCGGGCTCGGTGCATCACTTGACTCAGTTTCCGATAGAGGATGTCATTAATCAAGGTACTCTTCCCCGAACCCGAAACCCCCGTGACTGCAACAAAGACTCCTAGAGGTATGCTAACATCCAGGTTCTTTAAGTTGTGTTCCCTGGCACCGCGAATCGTCAGCCAATTACCATTAGGCTTACGCCTCTTTCTAGGAACCCGAATTGCCTTTTCGCCCTTAAGGTATTGCCCGGTGATGGACTCTGGTACCGCGCAAATGTCATCCCAGTTTCCTTCGGCCACAACTCTTCCACCATGGATACCTGCTCCAGGACCCATGTCAATAATCCAATCTGCTGTGGCCATGGTATCTTCGTCATGCTCCACGACAATCAGAGTGTTTCCTAAGTCACGCAACTCCTTGAGGGACTCTAGAAGCTTGGCATTATCCCGCTGATGAAGACCTATGCTAGGCTCGTCCAGGATGTACAAGACACCCGTTAGTCTAGAACCCACCTGCGTTGCCAAACGAATTCGCTGTGCTTCCCCACCTGACAACGTGGCGGCGGCGCGACTTAGAGCCAAGTAATCCAGACCCACATTGACCAAAAAGGAGAGTCGTTCCTTGATCTCCTTCACAATTTGCCTGGCAATCATATTTTCCCGCTCCGTCAGCTCCAGCGAAGTGAAATAGTCGAGGCATTCCCGAATCGAAAAATCCGTTACCTCCATGATATTCTTTCCGCCCACAGTGACCCCTAAGACCTCCGGACGCAAACGGCGTCCCTGGCAAGCATTACAGGTAGTGATGCTCATATATTGCTCCACATCCTGCCGTACCCAGTCCGAGCCGCTTTCTTGATAGCGACGCTTGAGAAAAGCAACCAAGCCTTCAAAGGGAGATTCGTAGAGACGCTCCCTCCCCGCAGTATTCGTATAATAAAAACTCACCATTTCATCGCCGAGCCCATATAAAAGGATGTTCAGCTGATCACCGGTCAACTCCCGCAAGGGCACGTTTTGATCAATCCCATATTTCTCGCTAACACTCTGTAAAATGGTATTTCTCCACTTGCTCTTACTATTGTGCCAGGGGACCAGTCCCCCTTCTTCAATAGAGAGATCCGGATCGACGAGTAAATCAGGATCAATCTCCTGCTTGGAACCGAGACCTTCGCAGCTAGGACAAGCTCCGAAAGGACTATTGAAGGAGAACATGCGAGGAGCCAATTCCTCCATGGAAATCCCGCAATCAATGCAGGAGAACTTACTGCTAAACATAAGTTCCTCGCCGCCAACAACGTCGACAAAGACAATACCGTCGCCATGCTTGAGGGCCATCTGTACGGAGTCGCTGAGACGCCCCGCAAGGTCTGGACGAACGCTAATGCGATCCACAATGATTTCGATGTTGTGCTTCTTGTTCTTGTCCAAGT
>JAAZLY010000110.1 GCA_012799115.1 Bacillota bacterium | reverse complement strand
GTGCTTCCAGCAAAAGCACTGCGATCAGGTAACTTAGCTACACCGTCTTCTACGATGACGACTTGTCCATCTTCCTTGCTCCCCAAGGTCGTTACGCCTTCAGGCATGGTGGCGGCACGGATCGAGTCTGTAACCAAGCAAATCTTATCAGGACCCTTGACCTTATAGACAAGCTGTAAAAGACTCTGGGGAAGATGTGCACCATCAGCAATCAACTCAACAGTCAAATCATCAAGGAGCAGCGCACTCTCTACCACTCCAGCGTGACGATAGGCGTTAATTCTTCGAACCATGGACATGGCTGAGTAGAGATGTGTTACGTGAGTAAAACCGCTCTCAACCGCTCGAACCACGTCATCGAAGAAGGCATCGGAGTGACCGATGGAGCAAACAATACCTCGTTCCCTTAGTAACTGGGCCATCTCCATTGCCCCAGGTAACTCTGGAGCGATGGTCCATCGCTTAATTACATCACTGTAGTCAAGGATCGCATTATACTCTTCAGGCGATGGTTCTTTGATATAACGTGGATCTTGTGCTCCTCTTTGTTCGTAGGCCAAATAGGGACCTTCCACATGAAGACCCAGCAAATTGGGTCCACGCTCCATGTCTCGAGCGAGCTTAAAACTATCAATTGCCTTGAAGAGCTCTTCCGTGGTGGAAGTGGTGGTTGTTGGCAGCATACTTGTCGTACCATAACGAAGATGTGCATTGGACGCCTGAATGAAGGCTTCCACAGTTCCATCCATAAAGTCGTAATCCCCACCACCATGGCAATGAATATCAATGAATCCTGGAGCTATGTATCTCCCGCCGACATCAATAACTTCGGTGCATGACAGGTCCAGATCAACTTCAGAGTCTGGGGCTATGTATTGAATGCGTCCCTCTTCAATGACGACGCTGGATTCTTCCAGAACTCGGTAGGGAGTAATGACGGTTCCGTTGCGAAACACGGTGCGCATGCGTGTGACCTCCTAGCTTAATATGAGAGAGCGATGATAACTGGATAGTACGTTCTATATTTCTATGACCTAAACTTATTTGCGTGATGCAATTATTCTCCGCCTATTTGTTAACTCCTTCTAACTCAGGAAATAATTTAAACACTATGTTCAAAGCATTTATGATCTGGTTAAGCAGGGGAATGTCCGTGTTTACCTGGTATTTTGCCAACAGAGACCAGTAAGCCCGCGATTGTTTCTAAAGGGCGGCCGATAATCTTTGTTGCATTGAACAATTTAAGGGAGTCATTCTGAAGTATTTAACGAAACTATCTTTGCTTGCACTGTACGTGATGCGACTGCGCGCGTTATCAGAACAAACTTGGCAAAAACGTTGTAAGAGAGGGCTTCCAATCGTATTTTAGCCGCCCAGGGAGAAATATCACTAAACTTATGGAATACGCTAAAGAAACCAGAATCCAATCCGTTGTTGCCCAGTACGCGGAGGTCCTACTATGATGAAAAACCAAGCGAAGAATCTCGCAGAATCCCAGGAAGCTGATAACCATGAAAAAACCCCCAGGCCTAATGCCTGAGGGCGTACGAACTGTGACTTACCTACGAAGAACGTGTATGGGACTTTCTTTGTAACTCCTCGAGTTCACTTCTTAGATTTGGATTGAGTACCTGGATATGCATCCCCTTTACTCCCCGGGACTTTGTCTCGATCATGGTGGCCAGCTCTAGTTTCTTTAAGGCACCAGACACCGTCGAAGGGGCCGTGTAGGTCTGCGTGGCAATACAATTGAGAAATACCTCGCCTCGACACCACTCAATCTCCTGCAAAGCAGCACAAGCTGCCCTTCTTTCACTATACGTGAGAGAGTCTACCGCCAATTTAGCCTTGGCAGCCTCTTTCGAGATGCGGTGAGCCTTCTCTTGTTCTTGTCGCAACATCTCCAGGGAAACAATGGCGCATGTGTATTCACAAAGGATTTTCTCCGCCTCTGAAAAGGAATCCTCGTAGCGAATAAAGAGAATGCCCGAGACCTTCTTGAGTACAGAGTAGACTGGATAGATGGAGTAATATCTGTTGTTAAACTGGCAACGTCCTACATCTTCATACGTGCATTTTGGATCCCCTTCATACCTATCAACAATACTCGTATCATTGGCCTTGAAAAGCTCCATGTAGCGTAGGGGAAGCTCCTGGGCAGAAAGGGAACAGTCTGTATAGGGGCAATGAAACACATCCGCAACCGAGTAAGCAAAGATATGCCCCTCGGTGTCAAAGAGATAGATGTTGCAGCCCAAGATATCGCAAAGCTCATCACAAAGTGCGTCAAGAGGTATAACTGTAGTTGCAGAACGGGTAAATACCATATTTAGTCGATGTATCTTACTAACAATCGTATCCAAACCGTTCTCCCCTCCAGATGGATTCATACGTTTCTTACCTGATCCTTGCTATGGCTTCTATTTCAATCGCTGCACCCTTGGGAATAGCGGCCACCTGTACACAGGAACGGGCAGGAGCAGATTCGCCAAAAAACTCGGCATAGGCCTCATTGATGGCGGCAAAATCTGCTAGATCCGCTACAAAGATTGTGGTCTTCACAACTTTATCCAGGCTTGTCCCAGCTTCCTTAAGTATGGCTTCGATGTTTCGGATACATTGGCGCGTCGAATCTTGAATGTCACCATCGACAAAATTGCCTGTAGCAGGATCGATCGGTAGCTGCCCGGATACAAAGACCAGATTATCCATAATCAAGCCTTGGGAGTATGGTCCTACAGCCTTAGGCGCTTTCTCTGTTTGAATACGTGACAAGTCTCACAACCCCTTTTTCCATTAAATTACAATTAGTTTTTCTTGTCTGCCATCGAGAAAATCGACCGTTCCATCCTTACATACAACCTCTTCAAGGTACATAAACACAAGCTGGTTAGCCCAGGATGCCACTTGCTCCGAAACGTTGAGTTCCAGGGCATAACATGTCAAGTTTTCAATGGGCCGCTCCCCTACGCCAGGGAGAAACTCCTGTTTATTGTACTGCCCTATATGAGGACCTGCACCATGACCGAAGGTACCCAAGGGATGCGTATAGACCATGGGATTGATTCCTTCGAGCCTTGCAGCATGGATGGAATTCAAGAGAGCATCATTTCCCGTTTGATAGATGCTAATGTTGTCTCTTACTATATCTTGGAGTCTGTTTCCCTTACTCAGGAGGTCTTCTAGTTCTGGTGGAGCTTCCTGTTCACCCTCCTTGAGTACATAGGCCACAAGTTGCATATCTGTATGTAACTGCACATAGTGACCGTTAATCCCCACATCACAGTGGAGCAGATCACCGGGGAGTATAACTTCATTAAACATGCGGGAACTTGGACTTCCCTGGCGCTGTAGATCCACGTCGGGTCCAAACCAGTAGTTAAACCCAAGGCGTTTTATCACGTCGCGCATAAACCACTCAATCTCTGTTGTAGTGGTTTCTCCCACAGTAATCAGTTGTTGGGAAAATGAATAGTAGATCAAATCATGCGTTACATTCACTAGTGTTCTCAGTACTTCCTTTTCCAAAGGAGTCACCCTCTGGAGCCAGCGGATCGTAAGTTCTTCTCCGTCACAAAGCTTTGCGGCATCTTCTCCTAGGGCTTCCCGGAGCTGTTCATCAAGTGTTGAAGTGAGCCCGTCACAAAAACCATAGGCCTTACTCCGATTCACGGCGATCTTTTTAGGAGCATGTTCTCCCACAACCCTACTTAGAGCCTCCCAAACACTTTCTTCTGGCCGCTGTACCCTCTCATACATGCTCTCCATCGCAGGCGAATGGGGTCCGATCACCATCTTGCGAATCGTACCGTCTTCCCTGTTTCGCTGGAATACTAGAATCCCGACTCTTCTTACATCGGGCATATCCCAAGGATACAACGTCTTAAGAATCGGATCTTTGCAGTTCTCCTTGGCGGCCACAATCCAGCAATCGATCCCAGACCGTTCCATGGCCCAAGGGAGCACAAGTTCCAGCCTTTCCTTGAGAATTCTGGTGCCTAATTCAGCCTGGCTCTGCATGGGTAGAAGACCCGCCGCCACTAGCTTGGTCTCAAGTTTCTTGACTAAGTTCTCTATCTTTATAACCCCCTTCTCTTTTCTCCCCCATTATGGTATGGCGATAGCCCCACCAGGAAAGGTGGGGCTAAAGACCTAGAAGTGGAAGTTCTCCACTTTCAGCTGACCATCATCATAGACTCCGAAGCCCTGGATCTTTGCGTTATAGACCACAACGTTCTCTGGGCAATGAAGGAAGATATAAGGAACGTCTTCCCAGATCAATGCTTGAGCTTCAAGGTAGGCATTTCTTCTTACCTCAGCGTCTGTGGAAGAACGACCGATCTCCAGGAGCTCGTCCACTTTCTCATTGGTGTAGAAGCCCATGTTCCCGCCGGCTCCATGCATGGAAGAATGGAAGAGGGCAAAGAGTGCATAGTCTGGGTCACCAGTGTCGGAAGCCCAGCCTAGACCGAACATTTCTAGTTCGCCACCGATAACCTTATCGATGTATGCGCCCCGTTCTAGCGTTTCAATGTTCACCTTAATGCCGATTTGCGACAGCATTGCCTGGGCCATCTCAGCTGTGTCTAAACGCTCTTGGTTTTGGTCACAAGAGATGGTAAGTTCTAAGCCATTGGGGAAACCAGCTTCTGCAAGAAGGGCCTTGGCTTTTTCAATGTTATACTCGTAAGGAACAAGAGCATCATTGTAAGCCCAGACAACCCTACTCATGGGAGCGGTAGCCATGGTTCCCACACGTTGGAAGACTACGTTGTAAATTGCATCACGGTTAATTGCCATATTGATAGCCTGTCTTACTTTCGGGTTATCAAAGGGAGCCTTGCTGGCATTGAAGCCAAGGAAACTAATGGTGGAAGCTTCACGTCTAAAGACCTTAACATTCTTGTTGGCTTCTAGGCGCTTGAGCTCTGAAGGTTGGATATCGATGGAGATATCGATTCCGCCTGTTTCTACTTCAATCGTGCGGCTGGCCGATTCAGGGATGTTACGATAAACCAGGTTCTTGATACTTGGTTTTGTACCCCAATACTCTTCGTTAGCCACAAGATCAATTCGGTCGCCTGTAGCCCAACTTACGAACTTATAAGGACCTGTACCCACTGGGTTTTGACCAACAGCCTCTCCTGCTTCGGTATAGGCTTTTTCATTTACAATAGACATAACTTGGTGACCAAGATGGTTTAGAATTGGGCCGAAGGGTTCGGTCATTTTCATCTCAAACGTATAATCATCAATCACTCTGGAGTTCTCAAAGTCAATGGTTGCCCGGACGGACACTGCGTGCGGGGACTTAGCGATTTGAGCAAATGAGAAAGCTACATCGCTGGCTTTAAACTCCTCACCATTGTGGAATTTAACGCCTTTCCTCAGGTGGAAGATATAGGTGGTGTCATCAACGATCTCCCAGGATTCAGCTAAACCTGGTGCCACGTTACCATCATCATCACGGGTTAAGAGTGTGTCAAAGATAACACTCATCACTCGGCCTGCTGGTGCATCTGTCGTGTTGTACGGATCAAGGGTCTTTGCGTCTGCGCCTTGGGCAATAATGATTGTATCCTTAGCCGCGACTACACCGCTACCAAGCGCTAGAATCGTGACCAGGACAAGCACGACTGCCCACATGTTTTTCAAGCTTTTCATCTACATTCTCCTTTTAAGTTCCTTTTTTATAAAACAGCGTCTCGGGCTGCTTTACCCTAATACAGGTGACATGCCACTAAATGTCCATCTTCCACTTCTTTTAGATCAGGCTGCACCTCCAAACACTCCGGCTTAGTATACAAACAGCGCGCTGCAAAGCGGCAACCGGGTTCAGGGTCAATGGGAGATGTAATCTCCCCTTTAAGAATGATACGCTCCCGCTTAGCGTTGATCTTGGCGATGGGAATCGCGGAGAGAAGCGCTTGGGTATAAGGATGGAACTGACTAGCAAAGAGCTTGTCAGCAGGACATTGTTCTACAATGTTACCTAGATACATCACGCAAATCCGGTCCGAAATGTGCTTTACGACGGAAAGGTCATGGGTGATGAAGATATAGGTCAGGTTTCTCTCTTCCTGTAAATCCCGCATCAGATTGAGAATCTGCGCTTGGATCGAGACGTCAAGGGCCGACACAGGCTCATCACAGACAATAAACTCAGGTTCTAGGGCCAAGGCCCGGGCAATCCCGATCCTTTGACGACGTCCCCCATCCAGCTCGTGGGGGTAGGAGTCAATCAGACGTTTGGCCAGTCCGACTGTTTCCATAATCTCCAAAACGGCTTTTTCTTGCGCCGCTTCATTTCCCTGATGCAACTTATGGATGATCATAGGCTCCATAATGATACTCTTCACTGTCATTCTGGGATTCAAGGAAGAAAAGGGGTCCTGAAAGATCATCTGCATACTTTTTCTGGATTCCTTGAGGCGTTCTCCCCGGATATTTGTAATGTCCTCATCTTTGAAGAAGATCTTTCCGCCCGTTGGCTCCAAAAGATGGACAATACAGCGGCCAAGGGTAGATTTGCCGCAACCGGATTCGCCAACAACCCCCAAGGTTTCGCCGCGTTCTATGGAAAAGGAAACGTCGTCCACGGCGTGGAGAAGCCCTCTGGGTGTATCAAAATATTTTTTCAAGTGTTCAACTCTGAGTAGTTCAGACATCTTCTCCCTCACCCACTTTCCCATAGTTATGGCACTTCACAAAATGTCCGTTTCCGATCTCAATTAGTGGTGGGTTCTCTTCCTTACACAGCTGGCAAGAACGTTCACAGCGGGGCTCAAAGCTACACCCTTCAGGCAAATTGGACGGGTCAGGCATCAGACCTGGAATGGGTTTCAGTCTGCTAGTCTTGGCTTCAATATCTGGAATGGAACCAAAGAGTCCCTTCGTATAAGGGTGAGCAGTCTGATCATAGATTTGCTCCAACGAGCCATACTCTACAATTTCGCCTGCATACATGATGGCTACTTTGTCACAGATCTCCACGACAACCCCAAGGTCATGGGTAATTAAGATCATCGACGTGTTCTTTTCCTTTTTGAGCTTGCTAATCAGATCTAGTACTTGGGCCTGGATGGTCACATCCAGAGCTGTTGTGGGCTCGTCGGCTAAGATCACTTCTGGATTGCAGGAAAGGGCGATCGCGATAATGACGCGCTGTTTCATTCCTCCCGAGAACTGGTGGGGATACTCCCCATAGCGATCTCCCGGGATACCGACAAGTTCCAACATGTCCTTAGCCTTCAAAGCGGCTTCTGCCCGGGAGAGCTTTTCGTGGATACGAATGCTCTCGGCGATTTGATCGCCTACAGTGACAACAGGGTTGAGTGAGGTCATGGGATCTTGAAAGATCATCGAAATCTTGTTGCCCCGAATGGCCCTTAATCTCTGTTTGCTGAGCTTAAGGAGGTCCGTTCCTTCAAAGAGGATCTCTCCTCCGGTAATCACTCCGGGAGGATCCGGAATAAGTCCCATGATTCCCAAGGCAGTGGTGGTTTTACCTGCTCCAGTCTCGCCCACAAGACCGAGGGTTTCGCCCCTGGCGAGCTGAAGGTTGAGATGATTGACTGCTTTGACGATACCCTCATCTGTCGCGTATTGGATACTTAAGTCCTTAATTTCAATCACATTATCCATAAATGGCCTCCTTAATTCTTCAGCCGAGGATCGAGTGCATCACGCAAGCCATCACCAAGGATGTTTAGGGCAAAGATCGTAATCATAATGGCCAGTCCTGGGAAGGCGGTCATATGCCAGTAGGAGCGGATGTACTGTCGGGCGGATGAAAGCATTGAACCCCATTCTGGTGTGGGAGGCTGAATGCCAAGTCCTAAGAAGCTCAGTGCCGAGGCAGAGAGGATAGCGCCGGCCATGCCCAATGTGGCTTGTACAATGATCGGTGCCAGACAGTTGGGTAGGATGTGTTTAAAAATGATCCTGCCATCGGAAGCACCAATACATTGGGAGGCCTCAATATACTCTTGTTCCTTAATTGTAAGCACAGCGGCCCGAACGACCCGGGCATAGCCTGGAATGTCAGCAATGGCAATGGCGATCACCAGATTGGTCAGACCCGGTTTGAGGGCTGCTGCTAGTGAGATGGCTAGGAGCATACCGGGGATTGCCATTAAAATGTCCATGGCACGCATCAGTGCGTTATCCACTTTGCCGCCATAGAATCCCGATACTGCCCCCAAGAGACCACCAAAGATAATGGCGGTTGTAATCGAGGAGAACCCAACTAGAAGCGAGATGCGACTGCCGTGAATGATTCGGCTCAGGATATCACGGCCGAAGTTGTCGGTGCCTAGAAGATGCTTTCTGCTGGGAAACTCGAAGGTATGATTATAGTCTTGGAGACTGTAGGGGTAAGGAGCAATGTAATCTGCAAAGATGGCGCAAATCACTAACAGGCCCAGGATAAAGAGGGCAAACATGGCACTTTTGTTCTTTCTGAGACGGTACCAAGCGTCATGCCAAAAGCCCTTTTTCGTTTTCTTATTGCGCTTGAGCATTCCGTCTCCACCCCCTTTTCCTCGAGATGCTGTACTGAGATTTGATCCTTGGGTCAAGGAATCCATATAAGATGTCGACCAGGAGATTACAGATACTAAAGGATAGAGCCAAAAGTAGTACTCCACCCTGGACCACTGGATTGTCCCTCATACTGATACTATCGATGATGAACTTACCCAGTCCCGAAATGGCAAAAACGGATTCAATGAGCACCGAGCCCCCCAGGAGTGCACCAAAGCGCATTCCGATTACGGTGATTACAGGTATCATCGCGTTCTTAAGCGCATGATAGATAATGACCACCCGCTCATTTTGTCCCTTGGCCCGGGCTGTCCTGATATAATCCTGCCGAATGACCTCAAGGAGACTCGAACGGGTCATGCGCATGATCGTAGCGGAGCTTGAAAGCCCGAGGGTGAGCGACGGAAGAATCCAATATTCCCATCCATAAGAACCAGAAGCAGGGAGCCACCTTAAGTGAACAGAGAAGATAATGACGGCCATCAGTCCGGCCCAAAAGGTTGGCATGGAGACTCCAAGTAAAGCGATGCTGGTTGCGATCTTGTCGAAGATGGAATACTGTTTGGTGGCCGAGATAATGCCCATAGAGATTCCCACAATAACGGAGATCGTCACGCTTAGTGTTGCTAGGAGAATTGTCTTGGGAAATCGTTCTAGAATCTCATTAATCACCGGTTTATTGGATGCGTAGGATTGTCCTAGGTCGAAACGAAACACTACGTTTTTGATATAACGGAGTAGTTGTACGAAATAGGAGTCATTCAGGCCCAAGGTCTCTCTAAGTTCCTCCACCGCCGAGGCTGGCGCACCAGCTCCAAGCATCATCCTGGCTGGGTCACCAGGGGTGAGATACATAATGGTAAATACGATGACGATCACACCGAGAAGGACGGGTACCATCATGAGTAGTCTTTTGCCGATATATCGAATCACGATTTCACCTCCAAAGGGACTATGCTTACAGTGCCGTAAGGCCCCGCCTTTCAGCTAGTTTCAGTAAGGACTTCCTAATTCGCTTCGTTGCCTCCAGGAGTTCTTCTTCCGTGAGTACCCCATGGACGATGCGGATGTAATCCTTGCCGGCTGGCCCATAGGCTTCGCCGCCGTTGACTGCTACAATTGCCTCCTGGTTGAGATAGGCTGCAACTTCACTTCCCGTGCCTAGACCGGAGACGTTGATCCAGGAGAGAAAGCCTGATTCTGAAATTTGCATGGAGACGCCTGGAATGTCATGGAGCAGATCGTAGACCATTTTCCTGCGTCGATCGAAGCTTTCAAAGTAAGGTTCTGCAAAGCTGTCATCTCGTAGTGCTGCTATGGCCCCCATTTGGGCCGCCGTATTCGTGGCTCCAAGTACTGCTACGGCCGTTCCGAACATCTTGTCAATGATGACTGCATCGGCAACGATGTAGCCCACACGTAAACCACTGAGCCCCATGCCCTTGGAGAGGGAGAAGACAGAGACGGTCCGCTCCCACATACCCGGGAGACTAGCGATGGTGACCATTTCAATATCATCGAAACAGGGCTGTTCAAAGGCTTGATCCACGACGACGATCAAGTCGTTTTTGACAGCAAACTCTGATAAGCTGACCAACTTGTCCCTACGATAGACAGTGGTTGTTGGGTTGTTTGGGTTGGTCAGGACGATCATCTTTGTCTTTGGTGAGAGTCTTTTTTCAAACTCCTCCATCCTAAACTGGTATCCGTCCTCCATATAGACTGGAACTCGTACGACTTTGCCACCGAGGATCTCGGTGTTTTGGAAGTTGTTAGGGTAGCTCGGATCGATGATCATGACTTCGTCGTCTTGATGGATGAAGGGTAGCATGGCGAAGAAGAGTCCGGCGTCGGATCCTGGAGTAATGAGGATGTTCCTTTCTGGATCTACCTCGAGCCCGTTGATTCTGGCTAGTTTCTTGGCTACCTCTACTTTGAGTTCTTGATTTCCAATCGGTGCCGTATAATGACTGGCAAAGCCACTTTCAATGGAGTCGATCATGGCTTGTCCAACATGAGGAGGAACGGATGGTAAGGGGTAAAAGGGATCGGCCCAGGCCATCAAGGCACCGCCCCGCTCTCTGATCTTGAGAACGGCATCACCTACATCGGCCTTTTCCACATCAGAAAAAAGCCCTCCGCTGGCTTTTTGGAAAGACGGAATCATCTTCTCTACAACCATGCCATCATCGTTCCTTTCAGTTTCTAGAGTGTTTAGTCTACATCGAGTGTGATTGATAAGCCCAGGAACAAGGAAGCCTTTAGGTATCTTGGCCAAGCACTGGTGCTCCCACCTCTACAGAGAACCCAAGAAATGAGGATTTCGTCAAATTATCCTCTATCAGTATAGCATAACTCACCCCCCAAATTACCGAAAAGGAGAATTCGGAATTCTCCCCTCCATCGAGGATTAACCCGATGGCAAAGAGTTTCCAAATTCTCCTTTGGCTTTTCGTCGTATGAATTACCATGAAGTGAGAATGTGAGAAAATGACGTAATACGCAAACTAACCTTCGAAGTGGCCGGCTAAGAGACTAGGTCGTCTGGTACTTGTGATGTCGTCTCGAACGATGGTGCCTCTGGCCATCACAAAGCTGACATTTCGTAGATTGCTTACGGATTCATAAGGGTTCTTGGGTACAGCGATTAGGTCTGCCTGTTTCCCCTGCTCGAGGGTACCAACTTTGTGGCCAAGACCACAGATCTGGGCAGGGACTTGGGTGGCCCAATGGATGATCGTTTCGGGAGAGGCGCCGAGTTGGGCCAAGGCTTCCATTTCGTTCACAATTCCGATGGTTCCATTGACATGTGCGGTGGGTAAGTCACTGCCAAGGGCTATGGTAAGACCGACTTCCATCGCCATTTCGACTGCCCGCTTATGGGTGATGGCTGCTCGTTTGACTTTCTCTACGGCCCAGTCTGGCGCACCGATCTCTTTCCAGTAGTCTGGACTACTGGTGACTCCTAGAGTTGGGATATAAGCGGAGCCGCACTTTTTCATGACTTGGATGGCGTTCTCGTCTAGAAAGTAGCCGTGTTCGATGGTGTCGACTCCCAGTTCAGCGCACATGATGGCAGCTTCAGAAGAGGCGATGTGACCCGAGACGTGTTTGCCCCAGTTGTGGGCTACCTCTACAACTGCTTGCACTTCATCGGGCATGGTCTGGGGTGCATCGGAGGCTTCGTGTCTTCCCATAATTCCACCTGTAACCATGATCTTAACAAGGTCGGCTCCCCGGGAGACGACTTGCCGTGCAGCACGGCGGAATTCATAGGGACCGTCACAACCCTTGCCATCAATGGACCCGTGTCCGCCGGTGGATGTAATGCCTTCACCTGCAGTCAAGATGCGAGGACCAATGTAATCTCCACGCTCTATTCCATCTCGCAGGGCAAAGTCAATGCCGTTGGCTGATCCTGGCAAACTCAGGGATGTTACACCGGAATGAAGGAGGGTGAGGGCTCTCCGATAGGAGAACATTGTGTCTTCAGCAATGGAAGGACCCACTTGACCATGAACGCGAAAGTCTAGGTGCATATGCATGTCCCAGAGTCCCGGCAGGACATACATCCCTTGTAGGTCAACGACCTCGTCCCTTGGATCTGTCTTCTGATCCCAAGCCCCTCTTGGTCCTACCCAAGCAACTTCATCGTTTTCGATAACGAGAACCTGATCAGCCAGTATCCCGTGGGCAACTCCATCAAGTAATTGCAGATTGGTAAGAACTGTCCGTTTCATGATCATCCTCTTTCCATGCCTTGGATCGTATTGTTGTTCAAACTGGCGGGGGTCCTAGCTCGCTAGGATCGCGAAGGCGCCGCTACTTAGGGACATGATAATCAAGCCGGCAATAAGGTTCCCAACCAGGATGACTGGGAAGGCGTATTTAAAGCGCATATCGAGTAGGGAAGCTATGAGGCTTCCACTCCATACTCCTGTACCCGGAAGGGGTATGGCCACAAAGATGAATAGAGCAAGTATACCAGCCTTTTGTATCCTTGCTCCTTTGTTTAGGGATTTCTTGATTAGGCGATCTACCAGTCCCCTGAATAATCTGGTTTTTCTTAGAAGATCAAAGATTGGACGAATGCCAAAGAGAATAAGAGGTACTGGGATCATGCTGCCTACGAAGCTCAGGATCGTGGAATGAAAGGTAGTCAATCCAAGGGCCATTCCCACGGGAATGGCACCTCTTAGTTCTACTACTGGTAACATCGACATGATAACGACTGTTGCTTCGGCTCCTAAGCCTTCTAACATTTGCCTGATAAAGTCAACCATTGCGTCGGGCACTCCTGTCATCTATTGGGGGCTCTGTGGATAGGTACGGTACATCTCATCTCGGACACTTTGCGAGGGGGCTATTCTTT
>JAAZLY010000109.1 GCA_012799115.1 Bacillota bacterium | reverse complement strand
TGTAGGAGAGAAAGCTCCGGGAGTCTGTCAACATACCCACAAAGCGGCTGAGAAGACCAATGTTGGCTAGCGCGATCATCTGTCGAATCATGCCATCTTTTTGATCGTTGAACCACCGACCAGAACCCAGCTGCATTTTTCCAGGAATCCCTCCGCCTTGGAAAGAGCCTGCGATTGTAGCCAAGAGCTCATTATCGGTGGGGTTGAGAGAATACAAAATGGTCTTCGGCAACTGGTTAGTCTCATCGAGCTTTGATAGAAAGGCCACGAGATCTCGACCATACACCCGATCATCCATGGAGTCAAAGCCTGTATCAGGGCCTAGGAGCCTATGCATGCGGGAACTATTGTTACGTATGGCAGAAAGATGGAGCTGCATGACCCAGCCCCGATCTGCGTATTCTCTACCTAGAAAGACAAGGACTTGTGTCTTAAACTTTGCTACTTCTTCTTGGCTAAGCTTCTCCCTTGCTAGAGCCCGTTGCAGAATGTTTGTGGCTTCGTCTTCGGTCCCTTCCCTATACACAATTGGATCCAAGCCGTGATCAGACAGGGCGCATCCCATACTAGAGAAGAACTCCATTCTCTGGGTCAACGCTTCCTTGAAATCTGCAAATGTTCGAATCCTGTCACCAACAGCTTCTTCGAGCCCTTTGATCCATTGGGCAAATCCTGGCTGATCAACATTGAAGCTCTTGTCCGGGCGGAACGTCGGATACACCTTGACCCCAAAGGCACGATCTTGAGCCAAGGCTTGGTGGTATTCTAGAGAGTCTGTGGGATCATCTGTCGTGCACAGTCCCTTGACATTAGATCTTTCGATTAGGGCCCGAGCACGGAAGTCATCTTGCTGCAGAAGATGATTACACCTCTCCCAGATGTCTTCCGCTGTCTCTTGCGAGAGCAGGGAATCAATCCCGAAGTAGCGGCGTAGTTCGAGGTGGGTCCAGTGATAAAGGGGATTACCAATACAGGCCGGCATCGTTTCAGCCCACTTGAGGAACTTCTCCTTATCGCTGGCATCACCAGTTATATACTTTTCCTCAACACCATTGGCCCTCATGGCACGCCATTTGTAGTGATCCCCTCCTAGCCAGATCTCCGTAATATTCCTGTATGTCTTGTTCTCAGCAATTTCCTTGGGACTCAAATGACAATGGTAGTCAAAGATGGGCATCTCCTTGGCAAAGTCATGATAGAGTCGTTCGGCGGTTGGATTGGTCAGCAAAAAGTTCTCGTCCATAAATCCTTTCATCCGTTTCCCTCCACAATCTACGTACTTTGCGAAAAGCCCGCACTCCCATCAGGGCGTACGGGCGGTCTTTACCTAGGCATTGTAGGTCGAGGCGGCTGTGCTTCCTCCTTGACCAGTCCAGTTGGTATGGAAGAACTCTCCACGTGGTCTGTCAGTTCGCTCATAGGTATGGGCGCCGAAGTAGTCCCTCTGGGCCTGCAATAGATTCGCTGGCAAGCGGTCACTGCGATATCCATCATAGTAACTGAGGGCTGCGGTGAAGGCAGGCACCGGCAGACCATGGAGCATAGCTGTGGCACAGACTCTTCTCCAGCTCTCTTGGGCCTTGGCAAGTTGCTCCTTGAAGAAGGGATCTAAGAGCAGGTTGGCGAGATCGGGGTTCTGATCAAAGGCCTTCTTAATATCACCCAAGAAGGCTGAGCGGATAATACATCCTCCCCGCCACATCAGTGCAATACCGCCGTAGTTCAGATCCCAACCATGGCTCTCGGCCGCTGCCCGCATCAGGGCATATCCTTGCGCGTAGGAAACGATTTTCGAGGCGTAGAGTGCCTGTTTGACGTCTTCAATAAAGGCTTTCTTGTCACCAGCAAAATTGGGTTTTGGTCCAACTAGGACCTTGGAGGCTGCGACTCTTTCGTCCTTCAGGGCCGACAAGAAACGGGAGTAAACCGCCTCACCGATCAGAGTGAGGGGAACTCCTTCATCCATGGAAGAGATCGCCGTCCACTTTCCAGTTCCCTTTTGCCCTGCTGTATCCAAGATCTTCTCAACCAGAGGCGAGCCATCTTCGTCTTTATAGGCTAAAATGTCTGCAGTAATCTCAATGAGGTAACTATCTAATTCCCCTTGATTCCAGTCACTGAAAATGTCATGCATCTCGTCTGCTGTCAAGCCCAGCAAATCCTTAAGCAAGTGGTAGGCTTCACAGATTAACTGCATATCGCCGTATTCAATACCATTGTGAACCATTTTTACAAAATGACCTGCACCATCTTGCCCCACCCAATCCGCGCAGGGGCTACCATCTTCCACCTTCGCTGCTACAGCTTGAAACATCGGTTGAATATGCGGCCATGCACTGGGAGATCCACCTGGCATCAGGCTTGGCCCAAGCAATGCTCCTTCTTCACCGCCAGAGACTCCTGTGCCCACATAGAGTAAGCCCTGTTCTTCCACATACTTTGTGCGGCGGATCGTATCAGGGAAGTGCGAGTTTCCACCATCGATGATAATGTCACCTGGCTCAAGCAAGGGGATTAACTGCTCAATGAGATTGTCAACGGGTTGTCCCGCTTTGACCATGATCATCACTTTGCGAGGTTTCTTCAAACTGGCAACCAACTCTTGGAGGGAATGGGCACCGAGGATATTCTTACCTTTAGCCCGGCCTTCCACAAAATTCGTCACTTTATCCAGCGTGCGGTTGTACACGGCTACAGAAAAGCCTTTGCTCTCCAGGTTCATCACCAAGTTCTCGCCCATTACCGCTAAACCGATCAATCCAATATCCATCTTTGTCACTTCGGTCACCCCTTATCGCTGAACTCTGGCATTACCTTGCCAGATGCTCCATACCTGTTCTTCGTCGGCTGGCTGAGCATAGTCTGTTAAAACCGTGGTAGCCATGGCCCCTGTGGCCCAAGCAAATTGAATCCATTTCTCCGACTCCCAGCCACGCAAGATCCCGTAGAGCAAACCACCCACAAAGCCATCGCCTCCACCAATGCGGTCCAAGACAGTAATGGGTCGCGGTTTTACTACATGCCACTGGTCACCTGCAAGGAGAATGGCTCCCCACAGATGTGAGTTTACATCGACAACTTCACGCAAGGTATTGGCAAAGACAGATACCCCTGGGAATTGTTCCTTGACTCGGCCGATCATCTCTTTGAAACCGTTGATCTGCTCGTTAATGTCTTGTCCGCCAGCTTCTGGGCCTCTAATGCCCAGACTGAGTTGATAATCCTCTTCATTACCGATGAGTATGTCACTTAGGCTTGCGATTTCCGTGAAGACTGCCCGCAGTTCAGCTTCCCGGCCTTCCCAGAACGTTGCCCTATAGTTCTGATCAAAGGAAACCAAGGTACCGTGTCTCTTGGCCGCCCGGGCAAGCTCTAGACAAAATGTGCTTGTTTCAGGGGAAAGAGCTGCAATCAGACCGGAAATATGGACGATCTGCACACCTTCTTGGCCAAAGATGCGTTCTACATCGAAGTCCGCAATATTGAGGGTGCGGCCTACTTCTCCAGCCCTGTCATTATGCACCCTTGGTCCCCTGGAGCCATAGCCGCTATCGGCAATGTTGAACTGATGACGGTAGCCCCATGGTCCGCCCTGTGGTACCTCGGGACCTTCGAAGTCCATGTGCCGACTCGCCAGATTGTTCTTCAGAAACTGAGCTATAGGACTGCCCTTAACAAAGGTAGTCAACACCTTTACAGGTAGACCGAGGTAAGAAGAGATACTTGCCACATTCGTTTCTGCGCTTGTGGCATGCATTTGAAACATGTCACTAGAATGAACAGGTTGCCCGTTCACCGGGGTAAGACGTACTCCCATGCTTGTTGGTACCAACAAAGCATACTTGAAATCCTCACGTAATTGTAGACTCATTGAAACATCCTCCTATCGTTATTTTTCTATGCCAAGGGCCTCTAGATGGCGCTTGATATGACGGACAAGGAACTGTTCATAACGATCTTCATGTACTTGCAGCACTTGGTAGATGGCCTCCCTGAGCTCCGCATCTCTCAGCATAAAACCATAGGTGATATGAAGAAGCTGACGAGCATCGTCCTGGTCAAGAAGTGAAGGTAGTTCTTGATCCTGGAGAGTATCAAGATCCGGCACTTTGGCCAGGTCCATGCTAACATTGTAGTACTTTCTTGCAGCATCAAGGGTCTCCAACGCCTTTTCATGGAGTTTCCGGTATAAATCCGGATCTACGTGTGCGATCACCCTCACGGCCTCCAGCCAGTTGGTGCCAGCGGTTTTGACATGATAACCTGTCGCCCTTGCGTACTTGCCGATGATGGGGAAGACACTAAACTTGTCGCTACCCGAATGAATGCTGAGCTTATAGCCAAAGTGCTCGGCGAGACTGGCGTGAACGGCAAACTCCTTCTCAAACTGTTCCCGATCTCCGATATAATCGATTCCCTTCTCAAAGTGGCCGCAAAAGCGTGGGGCAACGCTGCAAACTTTGATACCTCTTCTTTGGAGTTCGTTAGCCACAAAGAAATGATCTTGAGGTGTTGTGGGAGTGGCTACTTCGTCAATGCTAATCTCAAAGTCGATGGGCCGCTGCAACGTGGCAATCACCTGCTCATAGACCTGTTCCATAAAATCTAAGGCATTGTGGTAGGTTAAGACCATCCGTTGGTAATGCTTTGGTTCCATAGAAATCCTGATACCACCAGGAAGTTCATAGCTGTGATCCTGATACATCCCTTCGAACTCACGACGTCTTGCCTCAGGTAGTTCTTGATATCGACGCTCTACCTCAAGGTCCCCCAGGGAAGACACTCCATCATCGATGTGCTCGGAGCAATCTAGAGTGATCATGCTGAACCCCAGTTCGAGCGCCATGCGAATATCTTCTACCTTCTTGAGATGGTCACCATCAGCACCATAGCCGTCTTTGTAGCCTGCCTGGAAAACAGCCCAGGTAGCTGCATCAAGCACGTCTACATACGTGCGATTTGTCAATTCTAGTTCTCGCATCGATTGCTGGGCCAAGATAGGACGCACTACAGTTCCCGCTAGAGACTTAAGATGCCCAGGGGAGGCGAGCCCGAGGCGATCGCCGAGCCCTAAAGAGATCCCCCGGGTGCCCAGGGCCTGAGGTGCCGTCCAAGGTAAGGCCGAACGCAGAGCTCTGGCATTGTCGGCAGTCAAAGCTGCCTTTTTCACTGTAAAGCCACCTATGTTCGCGGTTTCTCCCTGGAAAGGGTTATTTCCGACCCCAGGTGAAACATGGATCAAAAGCCTTTCACCAGACTCCTTGGCCATAAAGAAAAGTTGATCGTCGGTATTATGCAGCGAACTTACGAAGACATCGCCCGCTTGCTGCAGGCTTTGTTTTAAGTCCGAAAGAGTTCTAGCCTCTTTCACCATGTCGTGCCATGTTTTCACAGTCATTCCTCCTTGCAATGTTTATTTCGTGTTTGTGAAGTCCTTTTCCAAAGCCCAAAGACCTAGGGCTGGATTGCTAATAAAGAAAATCTCCTCACCATTGATCACATTGTGACCGTCCTTGAGTCTATCTAATGGGTAGATTTCGGCGGCTTGTGCATAGGGTAGATAGTTGTAATTCACGCCTCGTATCTCCGCCTCGGTCAAGTGCTGCACCGCATAGGTGATTTTGAACCGCTTCTCCGAAGAACCATGAATCAAGTGGGCTGCAACGGATAGATTCTGCCCGAGCTCCTCACTGGTTCTGACCGAATCTAAGATCTCAGGACTCGTCTTGTAACCGAAAGAGCGAATCAGGCGATCAATCTCCGGATCCTCACCAAACATACGCACTCCTGGAGCCAAAATCACGAGTTCGCCCTCATCGGCGATGGCCATTCTGGTTCGGTACACAGACTTATTGCCAAGCCAGGTACTTCTAAACTCATCGGGGTCCAGATAGACGACAACTTTTTGTAGTGGCTTTTCAAGCAAATCCAAGTTACACTGCTGGCTCAACGCCACCGCTTGGCTGAACACTTCACGTTCTTTCCCCAAAAAGAGACCTTGGAGTGTGGTCACTTCATCCTTTGTTTCTGTCACTGTAAGAACATAGGCCAAGGGAAGATCCCGTAAGAAGTGCTCTTGGGTGTAGTCAAATACTTTGCGAACCGGCGAATGATCACGCCCCATCATCTTTTCCATACCGTAGACAGCCCCTAAAAAGTGGGACTTATCAATGATATCCTTGCCGCCACATCCAACAACGATGTTCTTCGTGTAGTTTGCCATTCCTACCACTTCATGGGGCACCACTTGCCCGATGGAGAGGATCAGGTCATAGCCGCCTTCAAGGATTTCACGGTTCACCTCCACCGTGATGGAGTAATCCACCAGACCTCCTGAGACCTCTTCGACGAAACTACCTGGAACGACGCCCACGGTCTGAACGTCAGTCCGCCAATTGTGATCGAGATAGGCGCTGGCTGGTAGATCAGAGCCGAACATCCGATGCTTCTCCTCCAGTGTCATGGGTACATGAGTCCCTAGTGCTGGCAGAATTTTCACCTCTGCAGGTTGGAGCATGTGATACAGCATATTGGTAATGGGTCCTGCCATGCTATGGGCCCTCGTGCCATCGGGGGGAAGCAAAAGTACCCGTCTCAGATCCCCCTTGTATCCATCCAACCAGGCGGCTAGCTCCTTTTGCATCGTCTTTTGATCAATGGGGCCATTTCGTAAGCAACGACTTTCCATACTGACACCATCCTTTATACGCCTGAGAAGGCGGAAAAACCACCATCCACTGGAACAACGATTCCGGTAACAAATCTGCTTGCGTCTGATACAAGCCAAATCGCCGTGCCCACCAAGTCAGAGGGTTCTCCGAAGCGACCCATGGGTGTATGTTCTAGGATGGTCTTGCCCCTTGGTGTTAACTCCCCAGTCTTTTCATCGGTCAGTAAGAATCGATTTTGCTCTGTCAGGAAGAACCCTGGTGCCAGAGCATTGACCCGTATGTCTGCAGAGTAGTTCTTGTTAAAATGCACTGCCAGCCATTGGGTGAGATTGTTGATCGCGGCTTTGGCGGCACCATAACCAACAACATTGGTTAGTGGCTGCAAAGAGGCCATCGATGAAATGTTCAAAATCACCCCTTGTTTCTTCTCTGCAAAGACTTCTCCAAAGGTCTGCGTAGGTAGTAAAGTACCCATAAAATTGAGTCGCATAACCCAATCTAGATCGCCTTCCGGAAGATCAAAGAAGGAGAGACTCGGACTTGTGGTAGCCGAAGGGCGATTGCCGCCTGCTCCATTGATCAAGATATCGATCGTCCCATACTTCGCCAAAATCTCATCCCGTGCCCTGAGAAGGTCTTCTTGATTACAGACATCGCAAAGAATACCCATGGCATCGCCTTGAGCCCCTTGGATATCAGCAACAACCCGGTCTCGTTTATGGGGATCCCGCCCCAAAATCGCCACTTTCGCACCGGCCTGGGCCAGCCCACGGGAGAGTTCACTACCTAACACGCCAGTGCCACCTGAGATAACGACAACCTTGCCATGTAAACTAAACGTACTTTGCATCGTTCTCCTCCTTGTTCTTGTTGTTCCGAAGCATTGCTCAACTAAGTTGCGCGGCGCAACTTAGTCTGCGAAAAAATAGTGGTCAAGGCAAAACCACTTAAGTCTATGTTCTATCCCACCCGTTGGCCTTAGGTAACTCAAAGATATCTTGGAGTAAGAGGGTGGCTGCCCCAATCGTCACAGAATCCTGTCCCAAACCCACAGGCTCGAGCCTTAGGTGGTTCTTCAGTGTTTGAATCACCTGGATCCCAACAGTCTCCCGAACCTTCGGCAAGATATAGTCGAGCACGGGAAAGATATCTCCTCCGATTAGAACCTTCGCTGGATTAAGAATGTTTATAGTATAAGAAAGTGCTAACCCCAAATATGCAGCCCCCTCTTCCCACAGACGAAGTGCAATGGGGTCATGGGCCAATGTCGCCTGATAGAGACTCTGGAAATTAAGCCGCCCAGGTTCTCCTGGGGCATACTCCATCAGACTCGGGGCTTCACCCTTTTGCAGCAACTCCCTTCCCCGCTTCAAAATCGCATCAGTTGAGGCCACCGTTTCCAAACAACCTAGATTACCGCACTTACAGCGAGGACCTCCTGGAAGGACGGTCAGATGACCGATCTCACCCGCACTGTAGTCTGTGCCTGGAAACAACCTACCACCAAGTATCACTCCTGAACCGATGGTAGAACCAACTTTAACTGCGAGCACATTCTCAACAGTCTGCCCATTACCAAACCACCATTCGCCAAGGGCCATTGCATTAGCGTTGTTCTCCATGCGGACAGGTAGTCTATACCTGCTTTGAATGTTAGCTGCTAGTGGTTCATCGCGCCACTCAATAGCTGGTGCAAAAACACTTATACCTTGATCGCTGTTGACAATGCCATGCATCGCTACACCAATACCTAGGACTGAGAAACCCTGTTTCCGAGCCCCTTCGAGGAGTGAGTCGATGACGAAGTAGACATTATCCATCACTGCGTCACGGCTCGAGTCTTGTAAGGGCACTTGAACTTTCTCCCTGATTTGGGCGTTTAGGTTAGCCACCACTCCAGCCACGAAGGTCGATTCGATGGCGATTCCTATAACATGCACGGAGTCTGCTGCCAACTGGAGCATCACCGGCCTTCGGCCAAGTTCAATATCTCCTTCGCCAACTTCCTCCACAAACCCTTCTGCCAGCAGGGCAGAGACGATACGGGTAATGGTCGAGCGATGAAGGCCTGTTTGGCGGGCAATATCTGCCCGGGAAATAGAGCCAGCCCTCATGATGTGCCCCAACACTAAGCGGGGACTATTCTCTTTTAAGATGGGTATTTTCTCCCGAACATCAACCACTGACATGTCTGGTCCTTCCTAGATTGGCAATAGGGGTCAATACATGCTTCGCCTTTCTTTTCACTTCCCCTCTAGCGAATCGAACTATTCTTCATTTCTTTATGAGACAAAGTTGGTGCAGGGTCTGAACTGGTCCTTCGTCAGACTCCTACACCTCGATGTTCAAGGAACTAACCCTTGACCGCTCCAGCCACTTGACCGGATTTTTGATATGTCTGCATGATCAGATAGAGAATGATACTCGGTACAATCACCAAGGTGGTCCCTGATAACACTACTTGCCAGGGCGTTGACAATCCATCACTCACTGGTAGCATCGAAACGGAAACCATCAGTGTGTACTTCGAACTATCCCGCAAATACAAAAGGGGCCAAAAGTAATCATTCCAACGTGCAATGATCGTAATGGAAGCCCAGGAGGCCAAGGCTGGCTTGACAATCGGTAAGACGACCTTCCGGTAAATGCCAAACTCTCCGCATCCGTCAATTCGGGCAGAATCAAGAATGGCATCAGGTACATCCAACATGTACTGTCTGAGGTAGAAAATCCCGATAGCGGTAGCCATCCGCGGAATGATCAAAGACCAGAGACTATTGACCAGACCTACTCTACGCATAATTACGAATAACGGAACAGCACCAGCTTCAGCTGAAATCATCATAGTCGCGATAACGAAATAAAAGAGTGCATTGCGGCCGGGGAATTTGAACTTGGCAAAGGCGTATCCTGCCAAGGAACAAAAGAACAAGGTGGTAACCGTTCCGACAATGGAGGTAAAAGCGCTGTTCACTAAGTTGGTCCAAATTGGAATCAGTTCAAAGAGTCGCTTGTAGTTGGCCAGTGTGGGATTCTGTATGCGCAGTGCATTAAAGCCCGTAATGCTCTCGCCGACTTCCTTGAAGGAGATGATCGACATCCAAAGGACTGGGAAGAGACAAAAGGCAACAATAATCCACAAAAGCGCGTGGACAGCAGATTTTCGTAGCACTGTTTTTGTCTTGTAACTCACAACAAACCCTCCCTCACTAGATTTCACCTGTCCTGCGTCTGACCATGAACTGAACTAGAGAAATTCCGAGCAGAATTAGGATCAATACTACACCCAAGGCCGAACCATAACCTAACTTGAAGTTCTTAAAGGCAGAGGTGTACATCAGTTCAAACAGTGACGTATTCGAGGTTCCCGGCCCAGATAAGATATGAGACTCATTGAACAGTCTCCAGGCGTCGACGGTAATGGTGACGAAGCAGAAGAAAAGAATATGATTCAAAAGGGGCAAGGTGATGCGAACAAACTGTTGCCAGCCTGATGCTCCATCCACCGTAGCTGCTTCATAGTATTCATCAGAAATATTCAAGAGGCCGGAGAAAATGATCATCGTAAACCAAGGCGTAAGGCGCCAAACAAATAGTATCACCACTGGAATCCAAGCATAGGCACTTGATGTCAACCAGGGGATGCGACTCCCTCCCAGAGATAGGAGAATCTCGTTAATCAAACCTGCATGTTCTTCAAATAACATCCGGAAAATAAGTCCCATCGCCACCGAAGCGCAGACATAGGGAAGAAATGTCGCTGTTCTAAAGAACTGCTTCGCCCGGAGAACCTTGCTGTTGAGCAACATAGCGATGAGTAAAGATAAACCCATGATGCCTATAGCGCCTACAATCCAGTAGCGGAAGGTATTGCGGATCGCATCAGAAAACATGTAATCGTTCATCATGAGTTGGTAGTTTCTCCAACCAATCCACCTTGGCGCTCGTAATCCATTCCACTCCGTAAAGCTGTAATAGACCGTGGCAATCGTCGGAACGAGCTGGAATACCAAGAAGAGAATGAGATATGGCGAGATGAATAGATAGGGATAGCGATGCCTCTTAAGCGTCTGCCACATGAAAATCCTCCTTTACCCTTGGGCTTTCTACCCAGAAGATATCCCGACGCACCATCTGGTGCGCCGGCGTAACGTTCTTTAGGGCATGTCGGCCCTGCCAATACGAAGTTTGAGTTCTTTGTCCATATTGGCAATGGCTTGTTCCATAGTCTGCTCCCCAGCAACATATTTCTCGATCTCGGCACTGATAATCCCATCAGCCTCATTGTCCTGCGGTGTTACAGTCATGTTCGGCGAAGGATTAGCTAGACCATCAGCCTCGGCCTTGCGGAAGGATTGCCCGCCATAGAAAGCCGAAGGCTCTTGCCAGAATGGATCGGCCAATACGTCAAGGGAGACTGGGTTGGAGTATGGACCGTTTAGTCTCTCCATCTCGTTTACCCAAGCGTTGCGCTCCTCGATATTGGTGGAGAAGTCATACCACATATCAAGGAAGAGATCGACGTAAGTGTCGTCACCTTTATCCACCACACAGAAATAGGTAGAGACAGGAGCACCTCCGGTTCCGACTTCTTCAAAGACTGGTGCGTTCATTACTCGCCAATCTCCGACTGTTTTCGTTAGATTCTTGCGGAGGAATTCATCCCAAAATGCGCCGATGTAGAAGGTGGCGATTTTGCCTTGATCCGTTGCCTCATAGAGAGGTGGTTGCATCATCGTTGTTCTGTAGAGAAGTCCTTCACTGTGCAACTGGTCTAAGAATCCAAGGGCGAGTTTCGTTCCCTCATCTTGACCGATTACTACATTACCCTTTTCATCCCAAATTCTAGCATTGGCCTGAGGCATCAAACCACGACGGCCCCAATAACGCCAGGTATACGTGGTGGGATCGATATAGGAGAGATAGACTTCGCCATTACTCCGTTCCTTCAAGAGACGTCCTGCTTCAAGATAGCCGTCAAACGTGGCCATCATCGCTGGATCAATATCATACTCTTCGAAAATCGCCGCATTGTAGAACAGCAATTGGGGACGAACAGCGTCGGGCAGAGCCCAAACACGTCCATCGATGGTCGCATCAAGTACTGCACCCTGGACAAACTGATCCGCAATCGGCGTCCAATAATCCGTCATATCCAGCAATAGTCCAGCGTCCACTAGATTCATGATGCCTACCGCATCGAGCATGATCACGTCGGGCATATCTTTGTATGCACCCGCCAGGTTATCCATGGCGATCTTCTGAACGCCGGCATGCATCGTTTCGATTTGGACTGTTTCAACATCTACATTGGGAGCAAAACGATGAATGGAAGGTTGGTAGAATGACTCCCTAAAGTGCGGTTGACCGGTGGAATAGATCAGAATCTTCCCATCCGGATAGGTTTTTTGGGCTAGAGCAGGAAAAGCAACCATGACGACTAAAACGACTGCTACTAGACTCAGCAACATTGATTTTCTGTGCATTCTTGTGTCCTCCTTTGATCCTAATTCCATTGCGGCAATGTAAAAGTGGTGTATCTCTCTACATAGAGCCTCGAAGACCACCCCCAATCTCTGCGTCAAGATCTAGCGCAATGCATCAATATCAACTTCTAACACTCGTTTTGCATAGGCTAGATCCCGATTTTTACATGCATCAACAAACTCAAAGTGCCTGGCTCCGGACGTCCGCTCCTTCAAGAGCGGATTATCCCGATCGTAACCACTGAAATGTTGGGTCGTTGCTCTGGTCAGCTTACGCAATACCTGCTCCAAAAGTTCATATAAAACCTGATTCTGCGCATACGAAGCGAGTTGAAGGTGGAAGGTCATGTTGCGTTGCCAGTTATCCATGGGCGTCTTATGCGTTGCCGCCGCTTCCAGGTTCACCTTATTTAAGTGTTCTAACTCTGCAATCGCTTCGTCTGTGAGTCTCTGAAAGCTTTTTTCTAACAGATAGATCTCCAAGGCTTGGCGTGCTTCAGCAAGTTCCCGAATCTGCTTAGGAGTAATTTGCACGACCATGTAGCCCAACCGTGGTATCGAACGCAGAATGTTCTCATTACACAGCTCAATTAGGGCTTCTCGCACAGGAGACTTGCTCACCCCAAATTCCTGTACCAACCTACTTTCGGTAATGATGTCCTCACTACCATAATTACCATTGATGATATCGCTATAAACCTGATCATAGACTCTCTTGGTCAATGGTTTGGTGTTCTGTACCGCCATTCCCCACTCCCCTTCCTTGAAATTGTATTACACCAAAGTCTGTTCTAGAGATCCCGTGCAGCCTCCATGACTGCACGCAAATGTGCGATCTCAATATCTTCGGGCAAGGTGCAGTCTGCCCCCAGGATAAACCGTTCCCTGCCGGCCTCCGACACGATCTTCGCAGCCTTGCGGGCAATCTCCTCTGCAGTACCATCAACAAGTACTCCGCTCCTGTCATCAAAGCCGCCAAGAAGTGTCTTCCCTGGAAATAATCTTCGTCCATCCGTCAATGTATATGAACTTTCATGAAGCGCCCAGTTAATCACATCGGCATCGATGCCTGCGTACATGGGTATGTTCGTGCCACCCTTACAGATGTGCAGGACACTGATGGCACCCTGATCCTTGATATGTTCAATAACTGCGGCATCCAAAGGCTTGACATAGTTCTCAAAGAGGCTTTCCTCAAAGCGCTCCGCCTCGCCTCCTAGGGCAGCATAGAAGATGCCATCGGCACCAGCCTTGACTAACTCCGTCACCAGGCGAGACAAAGTGGCAACCACTGTTTTTAGCGCTTCTGCCACAGTATCTGGATCTTCCCGCAGGTGTCTGGTGATCAGATTATCTAGATTTCCGAAAAACCCAGGCTCTTCTGTAGCATGATAGGCTGAAACAAGCACTCCATGTACTGTAGCAAATAGTGGCAAGTCTTGGGGCAGTTCTCTACGCAGCATGCGGAACTCCTCGAGATACTGTTCGTAGCCAGTACTCTCCCACGGAAGCGCCTTAATCCCCTTCCAGTCGGATACGTGGGAAATGGGTTTTTCTAGACGATAGAGATGTTCATTCATCACTTTGAGCATGTCGGGCTTAACTTTGTGGTAATAATCAACGTGGGCCTGTACTGCGGCCTTGCCATACCACTGTTCAGAACTAAAATGATTCCAAAAACCACATAGGACTCGATCTATGCTCTCCCCACGCAGCACGGCGTGAAGACGTTCTCGACGATCCACAATCATTCTCCTTTATAGCAAACATTGCTTTTATTTAATAATATCACTAATAATATTACCTGGATGTTCGGCAAAAGTCAACCCCATAAATGCCTCCCTTACTGCCGATTTTCCGTAAACTACGCCAAACTTCTCTCATTCTCCTGTTTTAAGTACTATCAGTAATCATACCAGCAAAACCAAAGCCATCCCTTAATCTCACAAGTTCTAGCCCAGTTAGGTTACAGGTACTGTGAGGCGGGACGACAACAAAGAACCCGTAGATCACCTTGAGCTTGATCTGTTGATAAAGTGAACTCACCCAAAATGGCTGGGCAGAACAGGGCATCACCTTGATGGATCGCCTTGCTATGGCCGTCGACATCCATGGTTCCGCTGACCTGTATCACAATGGCAATCGTGAAAGTGTCGAGTTTTACTGTCCCTTGGCCCCGCACCAGAATCTCACTGAGTCCGAAGTAGGGCTCTGAGGAATCTCCCATCATGGTCTCATAAACTAAACTCTGCGATGTCCCAGTCCTTTCAGGGAGAAGCTTACGTTTCGCTACATTCTCGGCGGCAGAGTCCCCTTCGTATTGGAACAACTCTAAGGCCTGCTGCCAACCTAATCCTAGATGGTTGCTACTATGATCAAGGGGAGTATCGCCACTCGCTTCAGCGTAGACCGTAAGATCGGAGGGTTCTTGAATCTCGAGCATGAACACACCAGAACCGATGGCATGTGGGACACCTGCATCAACCATGAAGATGTCCCCTGCCTGAACCGTGACGCGGTGCATCATCTCGATCAGGGCTATGCTGTCTTGGTTCAAAAGCGCCTCTGCAAAGTCTTGGGCACGAATCCCTTTACGAAAGCCTAAGAGAATATAGGGCTCGACACCGTCAATGGTTCTTGTCTCAAGAATGTACCAGGCTTCGGCCTTACCATGGGGACTGCCAAACAGTGCTTGGGCTTGCTCGCGAGACGGATGTACCTGAATCCTCAGGCGTTCAGAAGAGTCTAGAAGTTTCGTCAAGAGAAAGGGATGTGCACCAAGGGCTTGGGTATGTTTTTCACCCAGCATCGCTTGTGGGTAATGCTTGATGACCTCGCCTAAGACAAACTCCCGTTCTCCGATAGACACCATACTCAGGCCTTCGCCTGGTCTCGTTTTGAAGCGGGACATGGTCGTGGAGCCAAGCCAATCCTCCGGTACCCAGCCATCTTGGGGATTGGAGTATCGGCGAAAACGATCTAGCAGTAGGCCTCCACGGTAGGTGCGACGCACTCGGTTAGGCTTTAGTAGGAACGGTTGTTTTAGTTGTTCTGGAGTTAGGTTCAGCAATGTATCTTCACCCTTCTTTTGAGTTTTCAAGTTCACTATACCATACGCTCGCTTGTTAGCGTACTGGATCAAAAACAAAGGAGCCCGTTCCCCAAGCCCCTTTGTACCTTCTTTTCTAGCATCCGAACCTGCCTTTCGGGTCTATCCTCGTTTATTTTTCGGCAGATCGTTCTTCTATGTTAGCTCCATTTCACGCAAGCTTCTCCGACCTAGGGACCCCTCTGCACCGCCTAAGTCTGCTACCTTGATTCTACCTCCTCTCCATCCCTGTATTGGTGTAGTTGCCTTCACAACCACGGGGTCTATGTGTCGAATTATACTACACAACATTCTATTTGTCAAATAATTTGGAATATACCTAGAGGTTCTGGCC
>JAAZLY010000108.1 GCA_012799115.1 Bacillota bacterium | reverse complement strand
TGCGGAGCCCATTCGTGCTCAGAAGGTCTTGAAGTCGGAAAAAGAGATTCTTCTCAGAGTACTAGAGCTGATGGATGAATGCGGCTTGGAGCGCTCGTATCTGAATCGCTATCCTCATGAGTTCTCCGGCGGTCAACGCCAGCGAATTGGCATTGCCAGGGCTCTATCAGTTGAACCACGTCTGATTATATGTGACGAACCCGTTTCTGCTTTAGATGTTTCTATCCAGTCGCAGATCTTGAATCTGCTTCAGCGTGTCAAAAAGCGCTACAAGCTGTCGCTATTGTTTATTTCCCACGACTTGTCGGTGGTGCACTATGTCTCTGAACGCATTGCCGTTATGTACCTTGGCAAAATCGTCGAGATGGGGGATCGGGATAGTGTCTTTGCCAGGCCTCGACATCCATACACCCGGGCCTTATTCTCCTCCGTTCCGAAGATTAGCGGCGAAAAAGGTGAGCGGATTCGGCTAGAAGGGGACATGCCTAGTCCAGTGAACCCGCCTTCTGGTTGCTCTTTCCATACTCGCTGTCCGATCGCCGCAGATCGCTGTAGCAAAGAGGCCCCAGAACTGAGGGAAGTGGAACAGGGACATAGCGTCTCTTGTTTCTTCAGCTCGTAAGTGTGATGTAGAACTAACTCTCTATGGCACAAGGAGGCGTATTGGATTGCCCGAATTTGACTCTGCACGCTTAGACGAATTTATTCAAGAAGAAATCCAGACTCAGAACATCCCTGGTCTGTCCCTGTCCTTTACTGGACCTACAGGTACCTTGTTTGAAAAGTCCTATGGATACTGCGATATCAAGCAAGAAAACCCAGTCAATCCCGACACGATTATGGGAGTGGCTTCTTTGTCCAAATCATTTACTGCTGTGGCCTTAGCCTTGTTGGAGGAAGAAGGCAAGCTCGAGTTTACGGACCCAGTAACGCGCTTTTTCCCGAATTTCAAAATCCCTGGCACACCAAAGGACGCGGTCTTGATTAAGCATCTCTTGGACCACACCTCTGGACTACCTCTGCTTCCGACGTTACAGCATTGCATGGATACTCATGCCCAGCGGGACGAAGGGGAAACCCGGGAAACAGACACATTACCAAGGCGCATCAAGGTAGACACCGTGGAGGATATCATTAATTACATTGTTGTAGGCGATTATGAGCCCCTCGGTCAACCCGGGGAATACATGAACTACTCCAATGATGGCTATGCAATTCTTTCATCCATTGTCGATCAGGCTGCCGGGATCAGTATGGAAGAGTACTTGGACCAGAAGGTTTTCCAACCTCTCGGTATGCGCCGTAGCGCCTTGGGGTTCCACCGCCTCGTCGATTTTGAGAACGTCACCCAACTGTTTTCAAAAGGTGATGACGATACCATTTCTGCCTCCGACAACTGGCCCTACGCGCCTCCTTATCGAGGGTGTGGCTGGATTATCTCTTCAAGCCGCGATATGGCCAAGTACTACAGCATGCTCTCGCAGGAAGGGTGCTACGATGGCCGGCGTGTTCTGCCAAAGGGGGCAGCGAAACGCCTTTTCGGCAACGATTACCCAAGCTCAAGAACGGGTGTCTACACGTATGGATTGAGCAAAGCGGTGTGGCAAGATCATGTCCTCTATAGCCATACGGGTGGACTGAAGGGCATTTCTTCAGCAGGCGCCTTCCTAGATGGTGCGGGCTATGCCGGGGTTGTTCTCACTAATATCGGGGGCATCAACGCGATGAGGATTCTCATGGGGGCCTTCAATCTTCTCAAGGGGCTCGAACCCGATACTCCAAGCCATGCCTATAGACCTGTGGCAAGAGATCCCCAGGAACCCCACATCTATGAGGGGTTTTATAGTGGTAGGGAAGCTGGACTATCCCGCTGCGCCTATCCTTTCAAGGTTGAGCTCCTCGATGGTGAGTTGAGTTTTACTCCGCCGAGACAGCAAGTCCGGCACAAGCTCCATTTTTGTGGTCAGAATGTCTTTCTGGCTGCGGAAGAAGGTAAAGACCCCATCAGAGAAGGCTTTGCTGTGACGTTCTTTGTGGATCGGGATCAAGCCTGGGGCATGAAAATTGGTAGCCGCATTTTCCAACGCATCTAAAATACCGCAGTACGTAAGAGAGGACGAATGTGATGAGAGTTTTTATTAGTGTTGATATCGAGGGAATCTCCAGTACTACAAGCTGGGACGAAACACGGACCAATACCGAACCGGGCGTCCCCCACGCGCACCGGATGAAGCGGGAACTGCTAGCGACCATTGAGGGTGCCTTGGCTGGAGGCGCAACAGAAATCGTTGTTCGGGACGCCCATGGCCGGGCCCAAAACTTCGACCTAGAGGGTTTCCCCAAGGAAGTGACTGTACTGCGTTCTTACTCTGGACATCCGTATTTGATGGTGGAAGGGATCGATTCTACCTTTGATGCTGCCATGTTTGTTGGCTACCATTCTGCCGCCAGTAAGCCAGGGAATCCCTTGTCCCACACCTTGACCGGGCGTCCTCTGTGGATCAAAGTTAATGGGCGAGTGGCATCAGAGTTTCTCCTCTACAGCTGGGCCTGTGCTTTGGAGGGAGTACCCAGTGTACTTTTGGCAGGCGATGCCCAACTCTGTTTGGAGGAAAGAGAACTTCATCCCAAACTGCTAACCGTAGTGATGAAAGATGGCGATGGTGGGTTAACTCGAAATTATAGCCCGCTCCGAGTTGAAGAAGACTTGCGTGAGACCGCAAAAAAGGCTGTGCAACAAGACTTAAGTCAAGCAAGAATTGCCATACCTGAGAGCTTCGATGTGGAGGTTTTATACAAGGAGCATGTTGATGCTTCGAAAGCCAGCTACTTTCCTGGAGTCAAGCGTGAGACAAGCAATCTAGTCAGTTTTTCCACCACAAATTTCGTGGAGGTTCTGAACACGCTAAACTGGTTGCCCTAAATTTACACTGGAGGTCAAAGACTATGCACACTTACAATGTCAGAAGTTGTAGTGAGCGTCTTGCTCCCTACATTATCCGCACTCCCCTTGTGGAAGTGGAAGAACTGAACCGTCGTTTAGGCAAGAGAGTGTTCCTTAAGCTCGAGAGCTTGCAGCGGACGGGGGCCTTCAAGTTCCGTGGAGCCATGAACTATATGCTTTCCCTCGGGGAAGAAGAAGCAGCCAGGGGTATTATTACCGCTTCCAGTGGTAATCACGGCCTGGGCATGTCCCTTGCAGGTCAACTCCGGGGCGTGAAATGTACGGTGGTCATGCCCGTTACCGCTCCGCAAACGAAGCAAAGACGTGCGAAAGCGTATGGCGCGAGCTTGATTCTCCACGGCGCCGATTACGATGAAGCTCAGGTCTATGCCAAAAGCCTGGCTGCCCAAGAGGGGTACATCTATGTACCGAGCTTCAACCATCCTCGCATCATTGAGGGGCAGGGAACGATGCTTTCAGAGATTCTAGAGGATCGCCCAAGTGTTGATACTGTGATCGCCCCAGTGGGAGGTGGCGGGGTGTTGGCTGGCTTACTTGTAGCTAGAAAAGAGATGGGGGCCAACCATCTACGCCTTGTTGGAGTGGAGGCTGCGGGGGCAGCCAGTATGCAGGCAGCCCTTAGGGACGGATGCCCGTCTACCATACCCAACATGAAAACCATTGCCGATGGCGTGGCGGTACGTACTGTGGGTGACTTGAACCTGGAGATTATTAAGGAACTGTGTCCTAGGCTTTGGCAGGTCGATGACGAGATCATTTTAGACGCGCAAAGACTGCTCTTTCAGGAAAGCAGAATCATTTCCGAAACAGCAGGCGCAGTATCTGTAGCAGGTCTTCTGGAGATGGGATTGCCTGAAGATGCTCGAGAAGTTGTCTGCATCATCAGCGGGTCGAATGTGGATCTCCCGAGCCTAACCAATCTCGCAGCCGCCAATCCGCCTCTCTCTTCTTAGTAACTTGCAGTCCCTTGCAGTCCCTTGTTCTCTTGTGCTCGATGCCGGGGGAGCAAGGGACTCGTTTTGTCTAGTCTACGGATTCTTTCCAAGGTGTTTCAACATATAGTCCATCCTTAAGGAAGGCCTTCTTTATTCTTTCTTTGGCATTGTGCAGAGCCAAGTCCGAATCCCGGCATTCAACCCCGAAAATCAGAAGCAGAGAGTTGCCAAAAGAGGTAAATGTCAAGTCGGCGAAAGCCTCTCGCTCCCTAGTTTCTTCTATGATCCCGAGCTTCTTATACACCTGGATTGCGTCATATTCAGCATCGATGGACATCTCGTTGATGTGAAACACTAGGCTCCGAACTGCATCGCTAGAGTAGAGGTGGGGCAATAGATATAGGTTGATCAGCCTGCGTACCTCTGACCGGAGATGCTTGCAGTCCACCGTGTAGTCAACGAATGCGCTAAAAGCCTCAACGGGAGACATACCATCTTCGACACGGTAGAAAAATACAGGCTTCCTCTCGGTGTCACGTTTTATTACATGCTGGAAGAACTGAAGCATCAGATCTTCCTTGTTGTTGAAGTAGTAGGTAATGGTATTGGTGTGCAAATGGCACCTTGCAGAAATGTTGCCATACGTTAGTGACTCTGGTCCTTCCTCCAATAGGAGGCTCTCAATGGCATTAAAAACAAGGTGTTTTCGATCGGTCAACTCTGTCACGAGGATCTCCTCCTTCTATAATAGTGCGTGTCTTTGCTATAGCTAAGTTGTTGAAGAGAGTTTGTGTCAGGACCTTTTTGCTTTCTGATATGATTAATTAAACCAAAAGTCGCGAACTCCTGCCTGCTATGGTGTGACTCTCAAAGATCGTAACGAGAGTCGTACGCTTTGTCTCGATCATTTCCGAAAAGCGCAAAAGAAAAAGAAGGCTCTGCGGAAAGTGAAGAGCCTTCTTTAGGTACCTTATGGAACGTGTCTTTTTGAGTTGCCTAGTTTTTGATTAAGCGCCTACAAAGAGCTCCATGTCTTCCTCAACTGTTCCGATAGTCCCGATGCCGAAATTCTCGACCAGGACATTGGCGACGTTAGGCGACAAGAAGGCGGGTAGGGTAGGTCCAAGGTGGATGTTCTTAACACCTAGATAGAGTAGGGCCAAGAGCACAATCACGGCCTTTTGCTCATACCACGCAATGTTGTAGACGATGGGGAGTTCATTGATGTCCTCCAGGCTAAAGATCTCCTTGAGTTTTAGGGCGATCAAGGCTAGGGAGTAAGAGTCATTGCACTGGCCAGCGTCGAGGACCCGTGGAATACCGCCGATATCACCAAGACCAAGCTTGTTGTAACGGTATTTGGCACATCCGGCGGTTAAAATGACATTATCCTCTGGCAGTTCAGAAGCAAAGTCAGTGTAGTACTGCCTTTCCTTATGCCTTCCATCACAACCGGCCATCACAAAGAATTTCTTGATGGCTCCAGATTCCACCGCTTCTACGATCTTATCTGCCAGGGCGAAGACTTGCTGATGGGCAAAGCCCCCTACAATTGTCCCAGTCTCAATTTCCGTTGGAGGTGGGCAGGACTTGGCCATCTCGATGATGGGCGAGAAATCCTTCGTTCCACTCTCATCTGCCTCGATGTGTGTACAACCAGGATATCCGGTAGCTCCGGTTGTAAAGATACGTTCCCGGATTTCTTCCTTCCTGGGAGGTACAATACAGTTTGTCGTAAAGAGAATGGGTCCGTTGAAGGAATCGAACTCGGTAACCTGTTTCCACCAGGCATTACCATAGTTGCCCACAAAGTGATCGTACTTTTTGAAGGCGGGATAGTAATGGGCGGGAAGCATCTCACTATGAGTATAAACGTCCACACCTGTCCCTTCCGTTTGCTCGAGTAGTTGTTCTAGATCGGTTAGGTCGTGTCCCGAAATCAAAATCGCTGGATTCTGTCTGACGCCGATATTGACCTCCGTTATCTCTGGGCTTCCGTAGCGGGAATTGTGGGCCGAGTCAAGCAAGGCCATAACATCTACCCCGTACTTTCCTGTTTCCAAGGTCAAGCTGACCAGTTCATCGATACTGAGTTCGTCATCGAGGGTGGCATCAAGGGCCTTGTAGATGAAGGCATAGATTTCTTCCTTTTCTTCACCGGTATTTAAGGCATGATGGGCGTAGGCTGCCATTCCTTTCAACCCATAGATAATCAACTCTCGTAGAGAACGTACATCTTCATCGGTTGTGGAAAGTACACCCACTGTAGTCGCCTTCTGTAGCATATCATCACGGTCCGTGACTTGGAATGTGGCGGCATCGTGCAACTCAGCAGCGGCGTTGTTGGATTCCCTTAGCGTATCGCGAACATCTAGCATCGTTCTAATCTGTTTTTCAATGGAATGTTCATCGAAGTTGGCGTTGGTAATGGTACTAAATAAACTATTTAAAATTTCGTGATTCACGGTACCAAGCTCGCCTACTTCTAGGCTATTCTGTTGAATGATATTAGCTATGCCCTTGGCAGAATAGATCAATAGATCCTGGAGATTTGATACCTCTGGACTCTTACCACATACTCCTTTAACACTACAACCAATGCCTTTGGCAGCTTCTTGGCATTGGAAACAAAACATGCTCAATACGATTCTACCTCCTGTTTGTGAACTTGTTCTCTTGCTAATATTACCTTCGCACTTAGGAATTGTCAAGCTGCTCGCTTTAGATGCAAAAAAGCAGCTCAGGTACGAGCTGCTCTTTGCATTATCTCCAGTTTTTTATGTCTCCCAACTCTTTATACGTAGCGGTCAAGGCTTCGACCGCTTCTCGATCTACTCCTTGAGCATAGAGCTCGGATCGGAAACTGCGCAGTGCCTTCCTACGCTTGTGAAGCAGTTCAGGGGCC
>JAAZLY010000107.1 GCA_012799115.1 Bacillota bacterium | reverse complement strand
GTCTCACCGATGATCCGATGAATGCTATCGTCTTGGGATACCTAGAGCTCTTCTATGGCGAACATCCCTATAAACTGTCGCCCTATGGATCCTCTCTTGGATTATCCACCATTACCAGGCAAGATGTCGCCAACTGGTATGAGTACTTGTATCAGCCAGAACAGATTGTGGTTTCCGTTGTCGGCAACTTCAACACCGAAGACATCCTACCTCTCCTAAAGGAGAGCTTTGGGGGTTGGAAAAACGATTATGCAGAGAGTCTAGCTCCCAGGACACAGGTGGACTTTGTTTATCCGCAAGAGAACCGGGAAACAGTGATTAACATGCCCACGGAAGCAGCTTTCTTAATTATGGGCTATCCTGCTCCCGCATCGTTTGATCCCGATAACGCAGCCATGGCGGTCATTAACGGCATTCTTGGTGAGGGAATGGCCTCGCGTCTCTTCACGGAGATTCGGGATAAGCGTGGCTTAGCCTACACCGCCATGTCCCAGTACGACGAACGTCTCGGACCATCTAATCTCTTGATCTTCCTGGCTACGCATCCGCAGAATGTGGAACAAGCTAAAGCACAGGTCCTGGCGGAGCTTCAACGATTTGCAGATGAAGGCCTAAGCGAAGAGGAGCTTGCCCACACTGCGACCCAGAAGCGGGGGATGTATCTCATTCAAAACGAGACAAACCTAAACCAGGCCCTGATGTTAGCGATAACAGAACTAACAGGTCGCGGTTACACCTGGGTTGACGACTATATGAACTTCTTTGACGATGTGACTTCAGAGGACATTAAAGAAGCTGCCGAACGGTATTTCCAGAACTACACCGAGGTCCTGATCGTCCCCTAAAATAGAATTTGCTAAAAAGCAACCTGCGATCGCTTCGGCGATCAAGGGTTGCTTTTTTGTGTACTTTTGCACAAGAGGCTATGAAATTCGCAAACTGGGGGTCTGTATGAAGGAAAATCGACGACACGAGGAGAATCCACCATGTAAATCTGAAAGACATGGGGAGGTTTTCCTGATTATGAAAATGTCTCTACGCTGGAAAATGTTGTTTTTGATCTTAATCCTCATCACCATTCCCATCTTGTCTTTAGGAGTCAATAACTACAGTACATCAGTGGCTCACCTAGCCGATAATGTGCGTAGTACAGCAAGACACGCCTTGGCAGGTTCACAGGATGTCGCCGACATGTTTCTCAAATCCCTAGAAGAGGCCGCTAGTATGCTGGCGATGAGTGTCAGCGTGCAAAACAGCGCTTTATCTTCCTATGAGGTGGATTTGACCCTCGAGTTGTTTGCGGCGTATCTTGGGTCACATGCAGATGCTTTGAACATATTTATGGGAACAAGGGACAAAGACTTCTTCGTGTATCCTTCCTCTGGAGTGCCCCCAGGGTTTGACCCCACCTCACGCCCTTGGTACCAGGGTGCCTTGCAGGGGAGGGGAGTCTATTGGACAGAACCCTACGTTGATACCGGAACGGGTCGACCCGTAGTCACGGCGTCTATACCTGTGTATCATCCTAACGAAGCCGAAGCTGTGGGAGTCGCAGGTATTGATGTGGCTCTAGACAGTTTGGTTGATTTGATCTCCAGTACGCCAGTTGGTCAGGAGGGTTACCTTGTCTTGATCGATGAAACTGGCCGCATTTTGGCCCATCCCCAGCGGGACCAAATCGGTGAAATGCTAGACTCGTCAGAGTTGGTGAAGGCCTTCTTGGCCAACGAACATGGTGAACTCGATTATGCGGAGGGGAATGACGAACGTTTTGCTGCCTTTTCCACGATTGGACGCACGGGATGGAGAATCGGAGCCCTCATTTCCTATGATGAGGCACGTTTGCAGGCCCAAGCTCAGCTAATCAGGGGCCTTGCTATTGGGCTTTTCTTCTTAGTGCTTGCCCTAGTGATAGGTATTGTCTTCTCCAATCGCATCTTGCTAAAGCCGGTCTTCACCCTTGTTAGGGGAGCAGAAGAGATTAGCAAGGGGAACTTTAAGACAGAACTGAACGTTAGAAGTGGCGATGAGATTGGCCTGTTGGCCCAGGCTTTCCTTCTCTTGCAGACAAATTTAGGTGCCCTCATCGGTGATGTGCAGGAGGCGAGTGACACGACTGCTCAACTGAGCCAAAGCGTCTTTCGTTCGAGCCAAGAGATCAGTGCATCGACCGAGGAGATGGCGGCCACCACAAACGAGTTTGCAACTTCGGTGCAGCAAATGAGCGATCATGTCCAAACCATTGATAACGATGGACATGCTATCCGTGATGTTGCGCAAAGTGGACAAGGACTTGTATCGGAGGCAGTGCAACAGATGAAGTCGATTGAAATGAGCTTCAATGCGTTGCATCAAAGTGTCGAGAGCCTTACCGTTCAGTCCCAAAAGGTTGGGCAGATTACGGATCTCATTCGGGGAATCGCGGATCAAACCAATCTCTTGGCCTTAAATGCGGCGATTGAAGCTGCAAGGGCAGGAGAGCAAGGGAGAGGTTTTGCGGTTGTGGCTGAAGAGGTACGCAGCCTAGCCGAGCAATCTGGTTCTGCCACAGAGCAAATCGCCGGATTACTCAGAGACATCAATTTGCAGATTGATCAGGTGCGGAGCGAAACCAACACTAGTATTGAGGAGGTCAAGGTTGGCTCGACCAGTGTTCAAGTGGCAGGTGAGACCTTTGGCGAAATCGGTCAGGCCATTATCAAGATCAGTCAGCGGATACAAGAAATCGCCTCTTACGCGCTAGAACTGAGTAGTGGCGCCGAAGAGATGGCGGCGGCAACGGAAGAGCAGGCTGCTACACTTCAGTCCATCACCGAATCAGCAGATGAACTCGCGGAACAAGCGGATGTGCTCATGCAGCTTACGGAAGGATTTCAGATTTAACCCGGTTAGTCTGTCCAATACGAAGACCTCCTAGATCGCAGCTAGGAGGTCTTTTGAGATAGTCAAAAAACTATAGTGTACCCTGCAAACCGATTGCTGAGGCTACTTGACGCATACCTGCAATCGTTTCAGAAACTACATCATCTAAATCCCGCCCAAGCATGGCGCAGCCCTGGATGATAACCTCCCGGTTAACACCAGAGGCAAAGCTCGCTTGCTTGAACTTCTTCTTGACCGATTTAACTTCTAGATCTAATACACTTCTCGACGGGCGCATCAGACACACGGCGTGAATCAAGCCTGTGAGTTCGTCGATGGTGTACAGCGTCTTTTCCAACCTACTCTGGGGCTCGATATCGGTGCAGATACCGTAGCCATGACTGCAAATCGCCCGAATGTAGGCTGGAACCACACCTCTTTCCTCCAGGATCTCTGCCGTCTTGTGGCAATGCTGATCAGGGTATTGTTCGTAGTCAAGGTCGTGGAGAAGTCCAATGACACCCCATTCGTCAGCATCCTCTCCCTCAAGAGTTGCGAAATGGCGCATGACCCCTTCTACCGCTAGAGCATGCTGGACCAACGCCTCAGACTTGGTATACTCCCCGAGAATTTGCCACGCCTCTTCTCTGGTTGGCTTCATAGGCGCACCCCCAGTTCGATGTGGTTGCCCGATGGATCGCTGACCATGATCCTCTCGCCTTCATGTTGAAACGAAGCGCCAAGGCTCTGTAGTCTGCTGATGGCTCCGTTTCGAGACGTTTCATCGGGGAACACCAGTGTAAAGAAATCCAGACCTACACTGTTTTCTGGTGTGGGCGGTGCCCCTACCCCGTTCCAGATGTTCAGGGCAATGTGATGGTGATACTTACTTGTGGAAAGGAAGAGGGCGCTATCTCGAAACCGCGTGGCGATCTCAAAGCCCAGGCCTTCTGTGTAGAACTTCTCTGCTTCGTCAAGATAGGATACATGCAAATGAATGTGGCCGATAATGGTTTTTGCCGGCAACTTAAAGGTCTCGCTAGTATCCGCTGCGTCCTTCAATAGATCGTCAAAGTCTAAAGGTATAGTGGCCATTTCGACGCCATCTGGGTTCCAAACCCAGGTGGTTGGATCGGTATCAGAATAAACCTCAATACCGTTTCCATCGGGATCTTCAAAATAGATGGCTTCACTGACGAGATGATCAGCAGAACCAAAGCGTATACCTTGCCTTACTAGGTTATGAACCAGGCGGGCTAGGTCCGAGCGTTCAGGCAGGAGAATGGCAAAATGGTAGAGTCCTGCTCGCCTTTCTTGTTTGGGTATGACATCAGCCGGTTGCACTAGGGACAGTATGGTATTCTGCCCATCTGCACTGAGCTTTGCCCTGGATTGGTCTTGTTCAAAGATCTTAAAACCTAAGGCATCTTGATAAAAGCGGAGTGCCCTTTCAAGATTTGCCACTCTAAGCTGGATACGTTCAGCATAGGTTGCTGACTCTTTATGAAATTTCATACGGAGCCTCCTTTGCATCTAGGATGTGTAGTGTATTCCAGATTGCTGCCAGTTCTCCCTCCAATCTTGCACGTTTATCTAAAACGTCGGTGAAGGGTGCCTTGGTGCAGACTATGCGTTCAAGATTTCCATAAACTCTTGACCTGTTAGAGTCTCCTTCTTAAGAAGGGCCCGGGACAGTTCATGGAGTTTATCTACATTGTCTTTGAGGATATTGATGGCCCTTTCGTGCCCCTGTTTCACAATTCGAATCACTTCTCGATCAATGGCAGCAGAGGTTTCGCCAGAGCAGTTGCGAATACTGTCGCCTCCAAGATAGGGATTGGAGAGTGTCTCGAAGGCCACCATGCCAAATTGCTCGCTCATTCCGTAGCGGGTGACCATAGCCCTTGCCAGGTTGGTTGCCTGCTCAATATCGTTGGCGGCCCCTGTAGTGGCAAGGTTGAAGATGAGTTCTTCTGCGGCGCGGCCACCTGTCAGCGTTGAGATTCGGTTCATAGCGTCTTCTTTGCTCATCAGATGGCGCTCATCTTGCTCCACTTGCATGGTGTAGCCTAATGCCCCTGAGGTCCGGGGAATAATGGTTATTTTGGTCACGGGAGCCGAGTTTGTCTGTTTGGCTGCTACGAGTGCGTGACCAATCTCGTGATAGGCGATAATCTCCTTTTCCTTGGGCGAGATCGTTGCATTCTTCCGTTCATAGCCTGCAATAATCACTTCGACGCTTTCTTCGAGATCAGACTGCTGAACGCGATCTTTGCCCATGCGGACAGCTCGCAGGGCTGCCTCATTGACAATATTGGCTAGGTCAGCGCCAGACGTTCCGGCAGTGGCCCGGGCGATCGCCTCAAAGTCGACATCTTTTTCCATGGCAATCTTGGCGGCATGTACTTCTAGGATTGCTGTCCGCCCGTTTAGATCCGGTAGCTCTACGGGAATGCGCCTGTCGAACCGGCCGGGTCTGAGTAGGGCAGGGTCGAGGGATTCTGGTCGATTTGTTGCAGCCAGGATTACGACCCCCTTGCGGCTGTCAAAGCCATCCATCTCTGTTAGCAATTGATTGAGGGTTTGTTCCCTTTCATCATTGCCAGAAATCCCGCCGTCCCCGCGTTTCTTGCCGATGGTATCAATCTCGTCAATGAAGACGATGCAGGGGGCCTTTTCATCGGCCTGCTTAAACAGATCCCGCACCTTAGCCGCGCCCATACCGACGAACATTTCCACAAATTCAGAGCCGGATATGGAAAAGAAGGGGACTTCCGCTTCACCTGCGACAGCTTGCGCCAGAAGGGTCTTGCCAGTTCCAGGTGGCCCAACAAGGAGTGCACCCTTGGGCAGAGTCGCACCGATGCGTGCGTATTTATCGGGGTTGTGGAGAAAATCAACAATCTCGGTTAGCGCTTCCTTCGCTTCCTCTTGTCCCGCTACATCAGCAAAAGTCTTACCAGTTTGGGCCTCCACATAGATCTTGGCATTACTCTTGCCAAAGGACATGGTGTTTCCCATGCGCTGTTGGAGCTGTTTGGAGAACACGCGCCCTAGGCCGAATATCACCAAAACAGGTACAAAGAGGCTAAACAAATAGGTCAGGAGTGGGGAGACCTTCTGTGGCTTGATCCTAGAAAACTGGATATTCGCCTCGGAACGCAGCAGACGATCCAACAGGTTTGGATCTGGCATGGCCACTGTGACATAATGCTGGGTCTGTCCATGCCTGTCTTGAGCCACATAGTAGATTTGCTGTCCATCATCACTCATTTCCACTTGACTGATTCGCTCTTCCTGGAGGGCTTCCAGAAAAACACTGTAGTCTACTTCCGTAATCGAGTTATTCATGAACATCGGTAATACAAAGGCATTAATCAAGAACAATATGGCCAGGGTAATCAAGTAATAGAAAACAAGGGGCTTCTTCGTTGGTTTTTTTGGTACTCCCATATACTTACCTCCTCGACTGCAAACGGTTTACAACGTCTTGTAGTTTGCTCATTCCATTGATAATTACTTCAAAGTCAGCATCAGAATACTCTGCAAGCAAAGGATTACAGCTTGCTGCTAGCTCTTCTTCAATTCCCCGCAGCAAATCACTACCTTGTTCTGTAAGGGAGACAAAGACGATTCGTTCGTCCTCGGGATTACGGGTGCGTGTCACCAGCTTCTTCTTTTCTAGTGTCTTGCACATGGCTGAAGCGTTACCTGGTGCCGAACCTATGGCATCAGCCAAGTCGCCAATGGTGCAGATCTCGCATCGATCCAGCTCCACTAGAACCTGCATTTGTACCATGGTGACCCCATAGCTGTCGATGATGACCCGTAGGGTCTGGTTCAATCCTTGAGAGATGGAGCGAATTAGATCTCGAATACGATAGTTAAATTCAATAATGTCCATACGTACCTCCTCAAACATGTATATGGAATGATATATCGCGATTGTTTATCTATTATATATAATATAGTTTGTACAAAGATGTGTCAAGAAGAATCCCAACGATGCAAGTTTGGCAGGGATTTAGGCATGTGCTTGGAATACAAACACCAAGAGGATAGGTGCCCTCGATTCTAGTAGGAGGGCAAAAATAGACCGAGGGGTATGGACAATGACAAAGGAAGAACAACTACAAAGATTGGTCGATTCGGGCATTGTGGCGGTGATTCGGACAAAGGATGGCGATGAACTAGTATCGATCTGCGAAGCTCTCGTAAAGGGTGGAGTCGTGGGCTGTGAGATTACCATGACATCGCCCGGGGCGATCGAAGCGATTTCCAAAGCAGCTCGGGTCTTGCAGGGAAGGGCCATTATCGGGGCAGGTTCCGTCTTGGATCCAGAGACCGCTAGGATGGCGATGTTGGCCGGGGCCGAGTTCATCGTCTCACCCGTTCTGAACAAAGAAGTGATCGCTCTTTGCAAGCGCTACGGCAAGATTGTGATTCCAGGTGCCTTTACACCCACTGAGATTCTAACTGCCTGGGAGTGTGGGGCAGATGTTGTTAAGGTCTTTCCCGCAACCAAGCTTGGTCCAAGCTTCCTAAAGGATGTCAGAGGACCGCTTCCGCAGGTAAGACTCACACCCACAGGAGGTGTGGATCTGGAGAATCTCGGGGACTTCCTTAAGGCCGGGGCTGTCTTTGTCGGTGTGGGCTCGGCTCTGGTGAACAAGAAAATGATTCTAGAGAAGGATTGGACTGCCTTAGCAGGGCTAGCCTCAGACTATGTTCGGGCAGTTCAGGCAGCTCGGTGCAACTAGGTAGAAAGCGCAGTGAAAGGAGAGTAACATGCAAAACAAAAAGGTTGTAACCTTCGGAGAAATCATGCTTCGCCTTTCTCCCCCTGGTTCTTATAGATTTCTTCAAGCCACATCATTGGATGCCACGTACGGCGGTGGAGAAGCAAACGTAGCGGTATCATTAGCGAATTTTGGACTGCAAGCCCATTTTGTCAGCAAGGTCCCAGCCCATGACATTGGACAAGGTGCTGTGAATGCTCTGCGAGTTCACGGCGTAAGAACGGAACACATCAAACGGGGAGGCGATCGCCTCGGGATCTACTATTGTGAGCACGGTGCCTCGCAAAGAGCCTCCAAGGTCATCTACGATCGGACTGGTTCGTCCATTGCCCAAGTCAAGCCAGATGAGTTTGATTGGCATCATATCTTCCAAGACGCTTCTTGGTTCCACTTTACTGGCATCACTCCAGCGATCAGTGATAACGCCGCCGCGGCCACTCTTGAAGCGCTCAAAGTTGCCAAAGAGATGAAGGTGAAGGTTAGCGTAGACCTTAACTACCGTAAGAAACTTTGGACCCCCGAGAAGGCGAACCGTGTTATGAGTCAACTGATGGAATATGTGGACGTGGTCATTAGCAACGAAGAGGATGCAGAAAAGGTCTTTGGCATCAAGGCCGGTAGCTCTGACGTAGAAAAGGGAGAGCTCCATGAAACGGGCTATCGAGAAGTTGCCCGTGAGCTGGTCAAGCGATTTGGTCTTGAGAAGGTGGCCATCACCCTGAGGGAGAGTTTATCTGCGTCCGATAATAACTGGTCAGGCATGTTGTATGATGGTGAGGACTTTTATGATTCCCGTAAGTACTCGATCCATCTTGTCGATCGTGTAGGTGGTGGCGATTCCTTTTGCGGCGGGCTAATCTATGCCCTGATGACTGACAAAGATCCTTTGTATGCGGTGGAGTTTGCTGCGGCCGCTTCCTGCCTCAAGCAGACGATCCATGGTGACTTTAACTTGGTTTCTGTTGAGGAAGTCGAACTCTTAATGGAGGGCGACGAATCAGGTCGGATCCAAAGATAGTATAGCCTTCAAACCAGCCTCAAGAAAAGGTCCGGAGAATTTGTCTCCGGACCTTTTGAGCTATCACGGGCTTATTTGTGTTGTTACGGAACATATCTTGGGACTGGGTTAAGCCAACCCTTGGTGTTACCCACCTTGATAAAGTCGTTGAAGACCTCCATTTCCTCGAGGAGCAGGTTCTTAAAGAACTCCCGGATATCGTCATTGTAAGTAGACTGCTTAAAGGCCTTGGCATGCTTGGCCCCAGCCCCCTGCATAAAGCTGTTTAGAGTACGGAAAATGGTATCGTCATCAAAGAAACGGACATTCTTGAGGGTGAGTGTGAATTTGCCGGGTCGCTTAGGAAAGGGAACTAAGTAGGTCTCGAGCTGTTTTTCTAGAAGCTTGATCTGTCTGTTTAAGCGGTCGAGACCCATCTCTAGGACCAAGAGAAAATCGCGATCATGGACAATTGCCACGAAGATTTCCGTGAGGTGCATGGTATCATATCGGTAGGTGAGATGATCGTGGAGAAACGCTGCTTCAGCCAGGGAAACTCGCTTGGTATTCTCGTTGAGTGCCGCCTTGGCCATGGGGGGATTTCCCATCCAACCCTTGGCCCGTAGGTAATGGACAAGCACATTGGTCTCAGTTATCGTTCTGCTAGCCATGCCCATCGCCATTTTTCGGATTCCATCGTTCGTGAAGCAGGAATAGAAAGCGTCGAGGAGATTCTCCACATGTTCCTGGAAGTACAAGAAAATGTCCAGGGCGATATGTTCATCCGTAATCGAATCGGACTCGCCCTGTAACTGTACTGCAGCCCGATTGCGATCGGGGGATGGGATGGAGTAGGTTGTCAGCTCCTTTTCCAATATCTTTATGTTCTTCTCAATGGGCCGGCGAATCAGTTTGAAGGCGGCCTTCAGGTCTATATCGTGGATAAACCCCTCATAGATCAGCATTTTTTCCATCATCTGATACTTGGAGTTGAGGAGATCCCAAAGACTATGTGCTTCTCGAATGTTAATGACCGGCGTTGCTTTTGTGGTAAACATGCTAGACCTCCAATTTGAAGTTGACATCTCTAGTGTTTACCAGTTTCGGTGATCTATG
>JAAZLY010000106.1 GCA_012799115.1 Bacillota bacterium | reverse complement strand
TTCGAGCCACCCACTCCGATCGGGCCAAGATTAAGGTTGGCAATGCGTCTTTGGATGTGATCCGGCGCTTACTGCCTGAGCAAGGTCAGGATGTGGATTATATAGAAGGTGGCTATCTCTTTCCCGCCTATAAGGAAAGTATCGCGGAAGGGCTGAAGAGCCTTTTGCCTCTGCAAAAGAGTTTTGGTCTAAACATCGATTGGATCGAGCCTGAGGAGGTTAAGGAGCGCTGCCCAGGTATTTTGTCCGAAGGACTCCTAGGCGGCACATTTTCGCCAGAAGACGGGCATCTATCGTCCCTCAAACTCGCTAACGCTTTTCATCATCTAGCCTGCCGAGAAGGTGTTGATTTTCTCTTTAATACGGCAGTAACGGGGTTTGAGATTGAGAAGGGCAAGGTAAGGTCTGTCATTACTGAGCATGGCAAGATAGCCTGCTCCCATGTGGTCAATGCTGCAGGAGGCTTTGGCCGAGATATTTCCCTCATGGTTGGCACAGACTTACCGGTCTACCCTGACTCCCATGAGGCTGGAGTAACTGAACCTGTGAAGCGCTTTTTCTTGCCTATGCTCGTAGATATTGCCCCCGACGAACAGTCTGATAACTACTACTTCTACCAGAATGCTGAAGATCAAATTGTCTTTTGCATTACACCTAGACCTAAACGCATGGGAACAGACAGGCGCTCCACATCGGAGTTCTTGCCGATGGTTATTCCCCGTATGCTTAACCTTTACCCGCGCTTGAGAAACCTTAAGGTACGCAGAATCTGGCGTGGTCTGTATCCTATGACCCCAGATGGAAAGCCCATTGTCGGATTCGACAATCAGGTAGAGGGGTTCTTTCACGCTATTGGTATGTGCGGTCAAGGGCTTATGCTTGGACCAGGCCTTGCTGACCTAATTGCCCTGGCCATTGCAGAAGGACAGGAAGATAAAGAGGTGTTTGCTGATCTTTCTCCCTATCGTGACTTTAGCGGTGATGAGTTACTGAAATAAAATATCATGAGGTGATTACATGTCAAATGGAATTTTCACAATGCCAACTCCACAAAACGAGCCGGTTCAGGGCTATGGACCAGGAAGCCCAGAGAAGGCGAAATTAAAGGCGGCGTTGGCAGAACTAAGTGGTAAGCAGCTGGATATTCCCGTTGTGATCAATGGTGAGGAAATCCGCACTGGCAACGTCGGCAAGTGCGTCATGCCCCACAATCATGGCCACGTCTTGGGTCAGTTTCACCAAGCCGGCACCAAAGAAGTAGAGGCAGCGATCGAAGGAGCACTGAAGGTTCGTAAGGAATGGGCTAGCCTCCCCTGGGAGGAAAGGGCAGGTATCTTTATGAAGGCTGCCGAGATTTTGGCCCATGAAAAGCGTTACCTGATGAATGCCGCCACCATGCTGAACATGAGTAAGACAGCTGTTCAAGCGGAAATCGATTCAGCCTGTGAGCTGATTGACTTTTGGCGTTTCAATATTCATTATATGGAGCAGATCTATCGCCAGCAACCTGCATCGAGCCCCCTAAGCTGGAACCGCGTCGAGCACCGGGGACTAGAAGGCTTCGTCTTTGCCATCACACCCTTTAACTTTGCAGCGATTGCCGGCAACCTACCAACCGCTCCAGCCATGATGGGTAATGTCGTAATCTGGAAGCCTGCCTCTTCCGCAGTTTATCCAGCCTACCACATCCTGAAGATCCTTGAGCAAGCTGGTTTGCCACCTGGAGTCATCAACTTTGTTCCAGGCTCAGGCGGTACAGTGGGCGATCCCGTCCTGAACCATCCCGCTTTTGCAGGTCTTCACTTTACCGGAAGCACCCCGGTCTTCCAGAGTATGTGGAAAACCATCGGTGCTAATATCCAAGACTACTATACCTACCCACGGATCGTGGGCGAAACCGGTGGTAAGGACTTCGTCTTTGCCCATGCGAGCGCCGACATCGACGCCTTGAGTGTAGCCCTAGTACGTGGCGCCTTTGAATACCAAGGTCAGAAATGTTCTGCAGCTTCTAGAGCGTATATCCCCAGAAGCATTTGGCCTGAGGTGAAAGAACGCATCGTAGAGATGACCAAAGAGCTTAAAGTTGGCGATGTCTCCGATTTCACTAACTTCATGGGTGCAGTAATTGATCAAAAAGCCTTTAACAATATCAAATCCTATATCGACTATGCAAGGAACTCCAGTGAGGCAACGATCCTAGTCGGTGGAGATTATGATGATAGCGTCGGTTACTTTATCCAGCCTACCATCGTTGAAACCACCAATCCTAAGTTCAAGCTGATGGAAGAAGAGATCTTTGGTCCAGTATTGACCGTCTACGTCTATGCAGACGAAGATCTCAACGAAGCTCTGGAACTATGTAATACAACATCTCCCTATGGTCTTACCGGTTCCATTTTCGCCAGAGATCGCAGAGATATCGTATTCTTAGCTGACGCCCTGAGGGAAGCCGCTGGTAACTTCTACGTGAACGATAAACCAACCGGCGCCGTAGTTGGCCAACAACCCTTTGGTGGAGCTAGAGCCTCTGGTACAAATGACAAGGCAGGTAGCCTCATTAACCTGCAAAGATGGGTTTCCCAGCGCACCATTAAGGAAAACTTACTGCCTCCCCACGACTATCGTTACCCACACCTGGGTGAGAAGTAAGGAACACTAAATCGAACACAAAAAAGCGTTAGTGCTCAGCAGAGTACTAACGCTTTTCCATTCAAATTCCTACGAGAAGGCAACCAAGCGATCAAAGGAACCTTTTAAAGCAGGATAGAGATCCTTATACACTCCATAGAGTTCCTGATAGGTTTCACGCCATGCTGGATTAGGTTCTACCACTCGAGTTACGGAAATGATCGAGTCGGAAGCCTCTCCGATATCCTTGTAGACACCGGCTCCTACCCCAGCTAGAATCGCTGCACCTAAACCAGGACCTTCATCCACATTGATTTCCTCTAGGGACAGACCTGTGGCACTGGCGATAATCTCCTTCCAAAGGTCCGACTTAGCGCCGCCACCTAAGGCACGGAGGGCTGTTCCTTCCCATCCTGCAGAACGAAGGAGTTCTACCGAGTCGCAAAGGGCAAAGGCAATGCCTTCTAGCACTGAGCGGATGATCTCATCAGGACCATGGGTCGCACTGAGCCCTACAAAGGTTCCCCTAGCATTAGCGTCACCGTGGGGGGTCCGTTCACCGGTCAAGTAAGGTAGATAGACCAAGCCCCTGCTGCCTGGCGGCACCGCTGCAGCCCGTTTGGTTAGCTCATCATAGGACTCGGATTCCAGACCGAGCTGCTTGCGCACCCAACTCAAGGATAATCCCGCAGAGAGCACGACGCCCATCATGTAGAACTGGTTCGGTATACAACTGTTAAACATATGGACAGTACCATGGGTTATAAGCTTGGGCTCTGCCAAATGGGCAAGGAGCACGCCACTTGTCCCTAGACTGACCATACCCCGTCCGGGCTTAACAACACCAGAGCCTATGGCTCCGCAAGCATTGTCCGCTCCACCACCCACGACTGGGGTGCCTTCCTTTAGTCCTGTGGCCTCTGCCACATCGGAGCGGATCGTCCCTACAACTTCTCCCGATTGGACGATGGGAGGCAAAATCTCACTAGACAGATCAAGAGCCCCAAGAACTGGTTCGGACCAGACTTGCTGGCGTACATTCATCATGACCATGCCCGCAGCATCGGATACTTCCATCTGCAGATTACCAGTTAGACGGTAGCGCACATAGTCCTTCGGGAGCACCAAGTAGCGAACTTTGGCGAAGTTTTCTGGCTCATGATTTCTAAGCCAGACGAGCTTGGGCAGGGTGAATCCTTCTAAAACAGGATTGCACACTTCCTCAAGGAGGACCTGGCGGCCCACTTTCTCCTCGATATAACGGCATTCAGCACTTGTGCGCACATCATTCCAGAGTATCGCCGGTCTGATCACTTCGCATTGATCATCTAGAAAGACCGAGCTGTGCATCTGGCCAGAGAGGCCTATTCCTAGAATCGACTCTCCGGTCACATCGAATTTCGCCAACACACCTTTAATGGCTGCAGTGGTTGCCTGCCACATATCCTCCGGGTTTTGCTCAGACCAACCGGGGCGCGGCGTGAAGAACGGATACTCCGTCGTAAAACTTCCTACCACATCACCATCCGTACTCAGCAGCAAAGCCTTTACTGCAGAGGTTCCAATATCAAGTCCTAAAAGATAATTCATCTTGCTACCCTTTCTATGCTTCCAAGATATAACGGTTTAACACAGCTTCGAGATACTCTTGACGTCCTGAACTGTGCGTAATCTGATCGTGATCTAAGGCATAACGGCTCAGCTCTTCAAATCCAACCTTACCCTGGATGATTTGCTCGCCAATACCCGAACGATAACTGCTATAGCGATCGGCTACGAAATCTTCAAATACTCCATCGGTCAAGAGGCGGTCTGCCACGATGAGGCCGTGGGCAAAGGCGTCCATACCTGCAATGTGCGAGTAGAACAGATCGATGGGCTCAAAGGAACCTCTGCGAACTTTGGCGTCAAAGTTTAGGCCACCTGGTGCCAAGCCACCATTGAGCAGAATTTCATACATAGCCAGTGATGTGGTATAAACATTCGTGGGGAACTGGTCTGTATCCCAGCCCAACAGCTCATCACCCTGGTTAGCGTCTACGCTACCCAAGAGTCCATTTACTCTGGCCAAACGTAGCTCATGTTGGAAGGTATGGCCAGCGAGGGTAGCATGGTTGGCTTCAATGTTAACCTTGAAATCCTTGTCTAAATCATAGGTACGTAAGAAGCCCAACACAGTCGCTACGTCAAAGTCATACTGGTGCTTTGTGGGCTCCTTCGGCTTAGGTTCAATGAGGAATTGACCCTTAAAGCCAATCTTCTTGGCATAGTCCACAGCCATATGCAAGAAGCGAGCAAGATTGTCTAACTCCAGCTTCAGATCTGTGTTGAGAAGTGTCTCGTAGCCCTCACGGCCACCCCAGAAGACATAGTTTTCGCCACCGAGATCCTTGGTAATCTCCATGCTCTTCTTAACACGGGCCGCTGAATAAGCGAATACATCAGCATTGGGAGAGGTTGCAGCGCCATGCATAAACCTAGGATGAGAGAAGAGGTTGGTTGTTCCCCAGAGCAACTTCTTACCCGTTTTGTCCATGAGTTCCTTGGTCAACTGAGCTATCTCGTCTAGATTTGCAAAGGTCTCCTTAAGGGTGGCACCTTCAGGGGCAATGTCTACATCGTGGAAGCAGAAGAAGGGAATCTGCATCTTCTCCATGAACTCAAAGGCCGCATAGACCCTTGCCTTGGCAATAGCCATGGGATCAGTCAGGTTATCCCAAGGTCTGATAGCCGAACCGGAACCAAACATGTCAACCCCGGTTGCCACAAATGTGTGCCAATAAGCCACTGAAAAGCGTAGATGCTCTTCCATGGTCTTGTCTCCAATAACCCGCTTCGGATCGTAATAACGAAACGCTAGGGGATTGTCTGTCTTCTTACCCTCGTACAATACTTTTTCTACTTCTGGAAAATACACTGTCATGATGAAACCTCCTGTCCTATTTGTTTGATTAGGATTCTACAGATGCCTGACTCTCCACACCTCTCTTACCGAAGCGTGGAATATTGAAAGGCAACTTGTTCTTACTAATAGCATCAGCGGCTACGGCAACAAGGAGAACTAAACCTTTGACCACCTGTTGCACATTAGAGCTAATGCCCATAATGGACATGCCATTATTCAAAACACCCATAAATAGTGCGCCAATCAGGGTTCCTCCCACTGTCCCAACGCCACCGTAGGCACTGGCTCCACCAAGGAAACAAGAACCAATGGCATCTAACTCGAAGGATTGGCCGGCTTGGGGCGAAGCGGAGTTTAACCGGGCTGCAAAGACAATTCCTGCTACCGCTGCCAGAAAGGCCATGTTCACATAGGCCAAGAAGAGCAGACGTTTTGTCTTAACACCAGAGAGCCTCGCTGCTTTCTCATTGCCACCCAAAGCATAAAGATGGCGCCCCATTACTGTGTGGCTTGTAAAGTAACTGTAGGCCAGCAAGACAATCCCCACAATAATTAGGACCATAGGAATACCCCGATATGAAGCCAGGATGTAGAAGAGCCAGATTACGGCAGGAGAGATCACTGCCATTTTGACGATGAGAGCCCAGACTCCTTCCACCACATATCCCTTATTCTTGCGTCCCAGATAACCCACAACCTGCGTCACGCAGTAGATGATGGCTATCAGGATACCCACTAGAAGTGACGTCGTGTTACGAACCCCAAAAAGTTCGAGAGACGGAAATAGGTCAAGCACATAGCCCGTCGAGTAACCAAGGTAAGCTGGTGGGAACGGTGCTAGAGTCAAACCATTTAGCACAATGAGCGTCAATCCACGGAACACCAACATACCAGAAAGTGTCACGATAAAGGCTGGAATGCGCATATAGGCTATCCAAAAACCTTGCCACATGCCAATCAATATACCTATACCCAGACACAGCAGAATAGAAAGGTGTGGGTTCCATCCCCAGGTGATGATGAAGGTTCCTGCACAGGCGCCAACAAGGGCCACCACAGATCCTACGGATAGGTCGATGTTACCACCGGTTAAGATACAAAGCAACATACCAACAGCCAAAATGACTACATAAGCGTTCTGGAAAATCAGATTTGATACGTTCATGGGCTTGAGCAAGACGCCTTTGGTCAAGACTTGAAAAGCAATCACAAGTGCCACTAAGGCTACGAGCATCATATATTGCTTCAAGTTGTTCCGAAATGTCGTTCGCATACTATTCATGCCCCGATCTCTCCTTTGCTATCTTGCATGATGCGATTCATGATGATCTCCTGCGTCGCCTCTTCGGCCAAGAACTCGCCGATGATTCTCCCTTGGTTCATCACATAGATACGATCGCACATGCCAAGAATCTCTGTCAACTCTGAGGAAATAAAGAGAGCTGACTTGCCTTCTTCCACAAGCTCATTGATAATCTGGTAGATCTCATATTTGGCACCCACATCAACACCACGAGTCGGTTCATCAAGGAGCAATACATCTGGTTGAGAGAAGATCCATTTTCCAAGGAGTACTTTTTGCTGATTACCACCTGATAGGTTTTCTACTAACTGTCCTACACTCGGCGTTTTTATATCGAGGGATTCTCGGTAATGATCCGCTGTCTTCCGTTCTAGATCCTTGTCGATTCGCATGCCTTGCGACACGAAATCCATGCGGGGTAGGGTAATATTGTGCACGATAGAGTTGCTCAAAATCAAGCCGCTTCCCTTGCGGTCTTCGGTCACGTAAGCAATGTTCGCTCGAATCGCATCGGGTACAGAATTGAGTTCAAGGAGGACCCCGTCCTTGTAGATCTTGCCGGAGGCCTTCGTACCATAGGCCTGACCGAAGATGGATAGAGCCAGTTCGCTCCGGCCAGCACCAATAAGACCATAAATCCCTACGACTTCACCCTTATGCAGCTTTAAGGATACATTGTCCACAACTTTCCGATCGGGAAACAGCTCATGGTAGACAGTGAAATCCTTGACCTCTAGGGCTATCTCATCTTGGACTTTCCTTGAGCGGGTCGGATAACGCTCTGTCATCTCCCGACCAACCATCCCTTTCACAATACGTTCCTCAGGGATTTCCGCGGACTGATTGTCTAGGGTCTCCACGGTAGAACCGTCACGCAAGATAGTAATGCGATCAGCGCAATACGAGATCTCGTTTAATTTATGAGAAATAATAATAGAAGTAACACCTTGCTCCTGGAGTCGAAGTAGCAAATCCAACACGTTCTTAGAATCACTCTCGTTTAAACTTGATGTTGGCTCATCCAGAATTAAGAGGCGAACATTCTTCGCCAGGGCTTTTGCGATCTCAATTAACTGCTGTTTTCCTACGCTGATATCCTTTACAAGCGTATGAGGATTCTCCTGGAGACCTACAATGCGCATATACTCTTCGGCCTTTTGGTGTGTCTTGTGCCAATCAATGCGCCCTCGTCTTTGTTGTTCATTGCCAAGAAACATATTTTCACCAATGGACAAGTAGGGCACCAAAGCCAACTCTTGGTGAATAATGACGATGCCTAGGCGCTCCGAGTCCTTAATTCCTTGGTGACGACAAAGTTGGCCATCAAAGAAAACATCCCCAGAATAGGAACCATAAGGATAGACACCACTTAAGACATTCATCAACGTGGATTTTCCTGCGCCGTTTTCTCCCACTACAGCATGGATTTCCCCTTCGTTGACGGTAATATTGACGTTATCCAAGGCCTTAACACCAGGAAACTCCTTCGTGATGGAACGCATCTCTAGTAGTTTCTTCGTCACACGTCTCATCCTCCTACTTCCAAGGGGCGGATGGGATGATCCCACCCGCCTGTTCAACGGTTACATTCTAGAGGCCTAGTTGCTCAGCAGTATAGTAGCCACTTTCAATCAGTAGCTCATAGTAGTTGTTGATATCAGCAAAGACTGGTGCGCTGAGGTAGGTTGGGACTACTTTCACGCCATTGTCATAGGTCTCTGTGTCATTGATAGGTGGTTCTTCGCCGCTCAGGATGGCCTGCACCATGGCGACAACGTTGGCCGCTAGGGTACGGGTATCCTTAAAGATGGACATCGATTGACGGCCAGCGAGAATGTTCTTCATGTTGGCAACGTCACAGTCTTGACCAGTAATAATCGGGAACTCTTCGAACCCTGCGTTAACCAAGGAGTTGGTTACACCTAGGGCTGTGGAGTCGTTGGAGCAAAGTACTGCATCAAGTTTGGTTCCGTCGGAGTAATTGGCTGCAATCAGGTTATCCATACGAGCCTGGGCTCTTTCGGAGGACCAAGCCATGGTTGCCACAGATTCAAAAGCAATCTGGCCAGATGGAACTCTAACGATGCCGCTCTCGATATAAGGAGCAATGGCGTCGTAGGCACCTTGATAGAAATAGCGGGCGTTGTTATCGTCTGCAGATCCACCAGTGATCTCGATATTTACTGGGTCTGTGCGTGTAGCTAGTTCTAGTTTCTCTACAAGATATTCACCTTGGATGGTACCAACCATGTAGTTGTCGAAGGTTGCATAATAGGAAACAGCATCGGTTTCCATGATGAGACGGTCATAAGCAATGACAGGTATGCCTTCGTCTTTAGCTACTGCCAGAACAGTACCTAAGGAAGAACCATCGATAGAAGCAATAACAAGGATGTTGGCTCCATTAAGAATCATGTTCTCAATCTGGGATACCTGAAGCGCTACATCGTTGTTCGCATATTGGAGGTCCACAACATAACCAGCTTCTTCAAGCATCGCTTTCATGTTGGCTCCATCTTGGTTCCAGCGCTGGAGACTTTGGGTTGGCATAGCGACGCCAACTCTTACGGCCGCCGAAGCTGCGGATCCAAATGCTAGAACAGTCACTAATAAAACAACCAGTAGAATTCTCTTCATGTCTTTGTTAACCCCTTCCAAATATCGAATATTTGTAATCGGTACACTACACATCGAGCATGAAACGATAAACCCTAACTACAAAACATCCCAACTACCTAAAGCGACCAAGACAAACTTTGAGCACCGCCCCCTTTCCCCTTATCCCAGATTAGTTCAATGTAATAGTATCTGCATTCAACCTGCCATCAGGTTGCTCCAAAAGCGTATCTAAGAGCAAAGCTATACAACCCATCAGCGCAACCTCATCACCAAGATGCGTTGGAGCTAGACACACCTTCTCCGATGGGATTTGCAGACTACGCTCCTTGACTACCCTTCGTATCTCCTCGAGCACTACATCAGATGAGGCCACCTGTCCACCCAGAATGACCATATCGGGGTTCAATCCGTTGACAATATTGGCAATACCAATTCCCAAATACCAACCCGTTTCCCTGAGAATGTCCTTTGCAGTCGCATCTCCCTGGTTGGCAGCCTGGACAATATCCTCCACTGTTAAGCGGCCATTCTCCGCTAGAGATGTGTGGGCAAGAAATGAGTCTTTGGAACGTCTCAAGGCCTCGGTTGCACGGAACAGAATCGCCTGTTCATCACTGTAGACTTCCCAGCAACCACGACTACCACACGAGCAGACTGGACCCTTAGGATCAATCGACATATGCCCTAGCTCACCAGCACTGCCGCTCACGCCAAGGAGTAGTGTTCGATCATTTACAATTCCGCACCCTAATCCTCCTTTGACGGAAACGAAGACAAGTACCCGAGCGTCTTTACCCAGCCCAAACCATTTCTCTGCCATGGCTGCAAGCATGGCCTCGTTGGAGACCAAGACAGGTAGATCTAGGTTTCGTTCCAAACCTTCAGCAAGGGCAACATCACGCCACCGTAGATTGGGTGCAAAGGTCACCACCCTGCGGTTCAAGTCGACTTGACCTGGAACGGCTACGCCAATTCCCAGCACATCTTCTCTCTCAATACCTTGTTCTTCAAGGAGCCTGCGAATCGTGTTTACACAAAGATCCAACACATAATCATAGTCTGTTGTACAAAACTCCACCCGGCTCTGGACCAGAACCTCGCCCACAAGGGTCGTAATCGATACAGCGACCCAACTCACATCAATCTCCACAGCAACAAGGTAAAACCGAAGGGGATTTACCTCCAGTTGAACGGGTGGTCGCCCCCTTGATATACTGTCTGATCCCACTTCCCAGATAAACTCCCTATCCAGCAGTTCTCTGACTGTCTCTGATACGGTAGCTCGACTTAACCCCGTAATATCCGCTAACTCGGAACGGGAGATTCGACCATGTTCACGAATCGTGCAAAATGTCCTCACACAGTTCACCCGTCTGAGATATGCACTGTCAAACTTGCTCGTCTTTGTCACGCAGCAGACTCCTATCTTTCCCAGTAGCTGCCTAGGCCAACTATGCAGCTGTATTATTTCGAGTGTCAAATTAACTATTTGACAAACTCCCCCAATTCCCTTCCCATTTCCGAATTATTTCCAAACTTAATGAACGGGATGTAAAGAGGAAGTTTGCCGGGGAAGTATACGCTAGCGATAGGCTCTTTCCATGATTTCGATTGTCTCATCTAAAGAGAGAGTGTACCTATCCATTTCAAACAGTCCACCCATGGTCTCCCGGGCATTGACCGCAAGCTTCGGAATATCCCCAGATTGGATGCCCCAATCCGACATCTTCAAATCCGCCACGCCGCACTTTTCCTTCAATGTCTGTAAAGCTCCCAAGAAGGCTTGGGGGTGCTGCTCTTTTGGAACAGACTCCACATCAACACCCATGGCTTTGGCGAGCCCCGTGAAACGTTCTGGTATCTTCGTACCGAAGAAGGAGAAATACGCCTCAGACAACAAGATCAAACCGGCCCCATGGGGAAGCTCAGGGTAAAAGGCACTTAACGCGTGTTCCATGGAGTGTTCCGATGTGCAACTTGATTCCGTCTGGACAAAACCAGCAAACGTATTCGCCAGAGCAACATTGGTACGTGCCTCTAGGTTCCCCCCATTAGTCACACACTCCGGTAAGTACTTGTTAACAAGCTCAATGGAGCGTAAGGCATACATATCGCTAATGGGAGTCGCGACATTGGCAATATAGCCTTCAAGGGAGTGGAACAACGCATCGAAACCTTGATAGGCTGTAAGTTTAGGCGGAACAGAGAGCATTAGCTCAGGATCCACCACTGAAAGGGCAGGAAACGTGTACTGATTACCGAAGCCGATCTTCTCCTTGGTATCCTCGTTGGTAATCACGGTCCAGGGATCTGCCTCCGTGCCAGTTCCGGCCGTAGTCGTGATGGCCACAACGGGCAACGGAGCGTTGGGAATCGGTTGGCCCTTAGCTGTTCCACCGCCAACATAATCCCAGTAATCTCCTTCATTTCTAGCCATGATGGCAATGCTCTTGGCAGAATCAATGCTACTTCCTCCACCAAGACCGATGATAAAATCACAATTCTCCTCTTTGCAGAGTGCTGCCCCTTCCATCACATGGGTCTTGATGGGATTAGGCAGTATCTTGTCAAAAACGGCGTAGGCAATACCCTTCTCCTCTAATATCCCTTGTAGACGTTGGAGGTAGCCAAACTTCCGCATGGAGCTCCCAGCGGAAATGACGATTAGGGCTTTTGTACCTGGAAGATCCTCCTTAATTAGTTCACCAAGTTTTCCTGGGCCAAAAAGAATCTTTGTAGGCATGTAATAGGTAAAATGCATCGAACTCCCCCTTCAAATATCGTAGTCGCTAAAGCAATCAAGTATGTTATCCGCAAGTTGATCGAATGTTATCTTCGACCTCCAATATGGGGAATCCTTCCAGAATTGTCCGGTAACCCAAAGCAAAAGACACCAGCCATAGAATGGTTGGTGCCTTCGTATTTGTTTGTTCCTTATGCTTTGGCTCTCTTGCGAGTTGTGATATCAAAGGCTACCGCCAAAACAAAGATGGCGCCCTTTACGACATACTGGAAGGAAATATCCACTCCGAGTAAGTTCATACCGTTGGTCAAGGACATGATTACCAACGCACCAATGATGGTATTGGTCACCCTGCCCACACCGCCGCCAACAGATACACCGCCGATATAGCTAGATGCAATCGCGTCGAGCTCGAAGCCCAAACCCGCAGTGGGAGTTGCCGAAGCTAGACGAGAGGTATAGAGCATACCAGCAAGTGCAGCCATGAGGCCCATGGAGGAAAAGACCAGGAACGTAACGCGGTTGACCTTAATTCCAGAGAGCTCTGCCGCTTCAGCGTTGCCGCCGATGGCATAAACATGCCGACCGAAGCGAGTTTTCGTCAGGACGAAATTATAGATAAGCAGTACAACTGTGACAATAACAGCTGTCCAAGGAATGCCGCGATACGAGGCCATAATCCAAGTAATGACCATGATTATGACTGATAGCGCAACTTGCTTAACAGCGAAAATTGTTGGCGAGTTCGTCTTGAACTGATAGCGGATGAGGCTTTGGCGATGACGGACTTGGGAGAATATCATAGCCGCCACCAGGCCAATTCCAACAAGCATCGTTAGTAAATGAAAGTCGAAGTTTGCGCCCCAGGGAAGATCGGGAATGTATCCATTGGAAAGCTGGAGAAAGACTCGATCCCTTACGATAATTGTCCCCGTTCCTGCGGTGACCATCGAAAGCAGTCCTCTAAACATAAACATGCCCGCTAATGTCGTGACAAAGGCTGGAACTTGGATTTTCGTTACCAGAAAACCTTGATACACTCCAACTAATACCCCGCAAGCCAAGACGGTGGGGATAACCAACCACACATTCCAGCCATTGGAGAGCAATATGGCTGCAACTGCCCCCAAGAATCCCGCTACAAACCCGATAGACAGGTCAATATGCTTAATGATCAAAATTAAAGTCATACCAATGGCAAGTACTGCCACATAACCTGTTTGGTTCACTAAATTGATCAGGTTTCTGGAAGAGATGAACAAGCCCTTCGTTGTAATGGTGAAGATCAAGAAGATGACTGCCAAGGCGATATACATGGCATAATCACGAATATTACTAACGAATAGCGAACGCACCTCAGCAGCGAGGCTTTCTTTCTTTTGCCCAGAACCCATCACTTTTTCCGTTCTCATCAGACCGCCTCCTCCACTGTTTTTGTCGCCATAGCCATGATCTTCTCTTCGGTCGCATCTTTGGCATCGATTTCGCCTGTAATGGTTCCCTCCGACATAATATAGATGCGATCACTCATGCCTATGACTTCCAAGAGTTCACTGGAAATCATGATTATACTGATACCCTCCGCCACAAGCTGGTTCATTAAGCTGTAGATCTCGAATTTGGCACCAACGTCAATACCTCTGGTAGGCTCATCCAAAATCAACACACTCGGTTCTGCAAAGAGCCATTTGGCCAAGGAGGTCTTTTGTTGGTTACCACCAGACAGGGTGTTCACCTTTACTGCGACGCTCTGGGTTCGAATGTCGAAGGATTCACGATAATCATTGGCCACCTTGATCTCCTCGTTGTCATCGACAACAACACGATCTACAAGCTTTTCCAAGGCGGGCAGCGTAATGTTGAACTTCACGTCTTGAATCAAGACGAGCCCATTACCTTTACGGTCTTCTGTCACGTAGGCCATGCCGTTTTCAATGGCGTCCGCTGGGTGCTTAAACGCCATGCGCTTACCATTCAGTGTCATCTCACCGCTACGAATATCATAACCTGGCACATTGCCAAAGAGACTTAAGGCAAGTTCGGTACGCCCCGCACCCATCAGCCCAGCGAGGCCCACAACTTCTCCTTTACGGACGTTAAGGTTTACATTGTGCAAAATCTCCCGGCCACTTGCTGGATCGACCACGGTCCAATCCTTCACCTCAAAGGCCACATCTCCCACGGTGACATCTCGTGCTGGATAGATGTTCTCTATCTCACGACCGACCATATGCTTGATGATCTCTTGTTCACTGACTTTCCGCTCCCTGGCATCAAGGGAAGTGACCACCGTTCCATCCCTCAAAACAGTGATGGTGTCAGCAACGGCCACGATCTCTTTGAGTTTATGAGAAATCAGAATACAGGTAACGCCTTGACTCTTCAGCTCCCTTAGGAGATCTAAGAGATTCGCGCTATCCTCTTCGTTAAGGGCAGCGGTAGGTTCATCTAGAATCAACAGATCCACTTGCTTGGAAAGTGCCTTCGCGATTTCCACAAGTTGCTGCTGGCCAACGCCTAAATCCTTGATCTTGGTATTGGGATCTATATTAAGACCGACACGCTTGAGTAGCTTCGCAGCTTCGACTTTGATTTCGTTCCAATCGATCACATAACCCTTCATGATCTCATGACCTACGTAGATGTTCTCATAGATCGGCAATTCGGGAAACAGAGCCAGCTCCTGATAAATAATTGCAATTCCTTGTCTTTCACTGTCAGATATATGTCGGAACGCCTGTGTCTCACCACTTAGTACAATCTCACCATCATACGAGCCATGAGGATACACACCACTGAGGACCTTCATAAGTGTAGATTTTCCAGCCCCATTTTCACCCACTAAGCAGTGGATTTCTCCCCTCTGTACCTCAAAGGTCACTCCATCTAACGCCTTCACGCCGGGGAATTCCTTTGTGATATTCCTCATCTCCAAAATATAGTCTTTAGTCAAGTCGTCAGCCCTCCCTTCTACACTTTTAGAAGACCGGCCCGATACCGAGCCGGCCTAGATTCACATTTTGCTTATCTTAGAGACCAGTAAACTCGCTAGCATCATAGTAGCCGGAGTCAATCAAGACGTCTCTTACGTTGTCTTGGGTGACAATAACTACTGGCGATTGCTTAGCTGGAACATCTGCTACTAGGTTGTTGTAGACTGCATCTGTTTCAGGTGTCCGGCCTTCAAGAACCTCGATAGCCATGTTCATGGCATCTGCGGCCAGGGTTCTGGTATCTTTGAAGACGGTCATGCTTTGTTGTCCGTCAATGATATACTGTACAGAAGCCTTTTCGGCGTCTTGACCAGTGATGAAGTAGTTTGTAACATGGGTGTCTGCTGCAAAGACGTCTGCGATGGAACGTGCTGTACCGTCGTTAGGAGCAAGGACAAATACTTCACCCTTATCTGCGGCTTCGGCCACGGTTAAGTGTGCTTCAGCTTTGGACTTGGCAACGTTGAAGTCCCAATCAGTGGTAACTTCACCAATGATGGCGGCCAATTGCTCACGGCTGAGTTCCAGAGTGTCTTTGTAGTTTAGTGCTTGGGCAGAGTTCTTAATTACGAATGTGCCGTCAGCGATTAGAGGTTGCAGAACATTCCATGCACCTTGGAAGAACAAGAATGCATTGTTGTCTGTTAGAGCACCAGCGTAGAGATACAGAGGATTACCGCTACCAGTAGCATTAGCTGCTAGGTATTCACCCATAGCTGCACCAACGGAGACGCTGTCAAAGGTAACATAGTAGTCAAGAGCATTTGTATCGGTGATCAAACGGTCGTAGGAAATAACAGTGATACCTTCAGCTTTTGCTGATTCTACCGCAATCGCTGCTGCAGCGGCGTCGTGAGCACAGATAATGATCACTTTGGCGCCTTTGGCAATCAAGGTTTCTACGTTTGTTCTCTCGATGGCGGAAGAACCTTGACTAAACAGGACTTCTACGGAATAAGGTGTCGCTGCGATTACGTCTTGGAAGCGAGCCATGTCCTGTAACCAACGGGGCTCATCCCTTGTCGGTAAAACGATACCTACATCCACTCTTTGAGCAAAAGCCACGGAAAAGCTCGTCAATAGAATGGAGAGAGTTACTGCCAACACAAGAATTCTCTTCATGAATTTGTCACCCTTCTTTTTCCTAGTGTTAACCGGTATGTCCGGTTACAGGTTCATTATAAGGATGACGCGCCCGCGAATCCATTTAATATATTTCTGTTTCTTTTAATATTTTTCCCACTGCCTAAATCTCAATTTTTTCCAGACGACTCGGCCCTATATTCTGTCGGGGTTTGACCTACAGTCCTTTTGAACCAGGAACTGAAGTAGTACGCATCTGTAAACCCCAGATAGTCAGCTATTTCATACATCCGATTGTCCGTACCCTTCAGGAGTTCCTTGGCCTTGCGCACCTTAAGTCCAGTGACATAATCGGAGAAATTCTCACCCACATACTCGTAAAATAGTTTGCTTAGTTGTGAAGGACTCATATTGACCTTCTCCGCCATGGTATTGAGGGTGACTCCAAACCTGTAATGTTCTTCTACATGAGCTTTCACACCCTGAATGAGCCTCTCCATGCTACCGTCTTGTCCTGATTCGATCAAATCGTTAGCATCCAGAAGAAAACCCTCAACCCATGTCTTTAAATCAGAGAAATGAGTCTGCGTATCAGCTGGCAAATGCTTGTTCATCAGGCCTATACCCTGCTCGACATCAAAGCCTAAAGCTTTTAGCGTACTTAGGGTGGAAATTGCAATATCATTCAGAATGATAAAGAGGCGATCCGGATCTTGCCGCGCCTGATCCATAGACTCATGCACGGAACGAACCTCGGCTAAGAGCTCCGCAGTAGTACCGGATTTAAGTAGCTCTACCAGGCGTTCCCGGGTAGGAACTAAGGGCTGATTGGAGAAAGCTTCTGGATTCACTAACCAACCAAAGACACTCTTAAAGCGGTCTTGGAAGCTCTGTCTTGCTAGTTCTTCCTGACGTTCGGCCTCCTTGCGCCGCTGCCTCTCCTCCTCGAGCTTTTCTCGGGTTTTTTCCACGACCTCTAGGAGGCGTTCCGTACGAAAGGGCTTCAGCAAGTAATCTTCGACCCCTAGCCGAATTGAAGCCTGCGCCAACTCAAATTCTGCATGACCAGAAATCACGATGATCTTCAAGTCCTCGTTGATGGCCTTCGCCTCACCCGTTAACTCCAGCCCGTCCATACCAGGCATACGAATATCGGTGACCAAAATGTCAATGGGTTGAGTACGGATGATCGAGAGGGCCTCTTCGCCATCAGAAGCCACAAAGACCTGATAGCCTCTTCCCTTCCAATCAACATTCTTGGACACCTTTTCTCTTAGAAACTTTTCATCTTCAGCGATCAGCAAATTACACATCGGGATCCTCCCTGGTGGCTTTAATGTTTAGGATAGCCTTTGTTCCCTGACCTTGTTCGCTTTCTAAGACAACCCCGTATTCGTCTCCAAACATGAGTTGGGCTCGCTTGTTCACATTCCGTAGACCAAAGTACTCTTTCTCGTTGCGCAGACTACGTTCCCCCCGCAAGACTTCGTTGATGTCCCGGAGCTTATCGGGCTCAATACCAGCGCCGTCGTCCTGAATCTCAAAGGTGATGTCGCCGTTGGGTTTCTGAAAACCAGCAATGTGTATCTTCCCCTGTCTATTTGCCTGCAAAATGCCATGGTAAATGGCGTTTTCCACCAAAGGCTGGAGAAGGAGCCGAGGAATGAACTTGTCGCGAATGCCAGGTTCAATCTTCATCTCGTATTCATATTCATCACCATGGCGCAACTGCTGTATAAAGAGATAGTTGCGTACATGTTCTACCTCACTACCGATGGGAACGACTTCTCGTCCTTTGCTCAGACTGAGGCGGAAGAAGCTTCCCAAGGCCTCGATTAATAGGCTCGCTTGTTCATTCTGGTTGCTTTCAAGCTGACCGATGATCAAATCTAATGTGTTATAGATAAAATGGGGCTTGATCTGATTATCTAGGCTTTCCATTTCTAGTTTGCGTAGGAGTTTCTGCTCCCGCACATTCTCGTCCATCAACTCTTGAATGCGACGAATCATCTTATTGAAGCTGTGACCCAGCATGGCGATTTCATCATTTCCCTGGGGATCAATATGCACAGAAAGTTCATTGTTGGCAGCTCTCTTGGTTAGATCCTGAAGTTCCTTGATGGGACGACTCAGAGCGTGGGACAAATAGACCGACAGGAGCACGACGCCAACCAAGATCAAGGCCGTGACAACAAGGGTTATGCGTTGAATGGGAGCGACTTGCGCCCCAATTTCATCTGCGTAGGCCACACTGACAATGGTCCAGCCTGTGACTGGTGAATAGGCAGTCGTCAAAAAGAAACGTTCGTTATCGTAGTCGCCGAATCCATCGGCAAAACCGTGGAGCTCAGTGGGACGATAAAACCCGCTGGTAGTTCCTAGTTTGTCCAGACTGGGATGATAGATGATCCGCCCATGCTCATCAGCTACAAAGACATAACCCCTTGTACCTAATCGGACATCGGTGATGTTTGCTAGACGTTCAAGGCTAATATCCGCCGTCATAAAGACAGCATTCTTTGCAGTAGGCGATGTGTAAGGCTTGACCATCGTGACTACAGTCTGGTTTAGGAAGTTTTGCTGGGGACCTAAAATGGCAACTCCCCGCTCATGCGGATTACTCTGGAACTGACGCTGGAAGGAAGCGAAGTCTAGCGTGTAAAGGCCATAGTTGCTGAGGCGATTGCCTCCGGAGAAAACTAACGATATTTCTTCCAAACCAGGTTTGACCCGGTAGAGGTTGTTTAGATCTTCCCAAATCCGAAAGACGTATTTACGATTGTTAAAATCGTTGCCGTCAACGAGTTTGATCAGTTGATCCATGTAGAAGTCTTGGTCCCGGGTTAGAAGGACTTCAAGATCAGAAAAATACTCATCCAAGTCTTTCGCCATCCGGCCCACAACTTCATGGGAATACTCGGCTACACTCCGGGTGAGGTTTCCATAGAAGGTCTGGTAGGAAAAGACGGCCATGATGCCTAGGGGAATTAGGGCCATGACCAGGAAAGACAGAATCAGTTTTGTACGAATGGTATGAATCTCGGTTTTCTTGGCCAGTTTGGACCAAAACATTTCAAAGCGTCTCACCACAACCCTCCTATTTTACCAGCCATGGCTTATGAATTTCTAGGAGCCGATCGATATTGGTCTCGTTGGCATGCTCAAGACCGGTTACCACAATTTCTGGTGGAACCTCACCATAACGAATATACCTAACCAACAGCTCTAGGCCTTGAGAGCCCATACTTGTCATGTCCTGACCGATGAGGTACTGAATGAGGCCTTCCTTCTGTAAGAGTAAGGCGTCGTAGAATAGGTCGATGCCCACTGCGATGCCGCCCTCCTTTGCCCATTGACGAAAGTTGGGTAACGCATCACTTGTCACATAAAAAGGCCAGCCTCCGACGAAATAGATGACGTCTACTTCAGGGTTGATCTTGAGATAGTCTTCCAAGAGTATGATGGACTTTTCCACCGTATCTTCGTTTTCCAGGATGTCTGCAATGTGTAGATTTACCTCGCCATTTGTTGCATCTAGGAAGCCACGAATGCGCTCTTCCAGGTTCAAAGCCTCCCGGTAACCAGTCATAATCATGGTTTCCAGTGTTTCTTCCTCAAGTCCTTTGCTCTTGATTACATCGACTAGGGCGTCACCGATTTCCATGCCAGCTTCGTAGTTGTTGATCCCGATGTAGAAGAGCCGGCCACTACCAGGACTATCTGCGTCAAAGGTTGCCACGGGAATGCCGTTCTCCATTGCTTTTTGAAAAACGTTGTGTACTTGCTCTTCATCATTGACGCTTGCGACAATGCCGTCGACTCCCCGACGAATAAGGTTCTCAATCATTTCCACTTGAAGATCGCTGTCAAAGTCAAAGGGAGCGACCCATTCGAGGCGTACGCCCAGTTCATGTGCCTTCTTTTGCGCTGCTTCGAAGGCATCAAGAAAGATGGGGTTGCCCAGTGAACGTGGCAAAAAGGCGATGACCAAATCATCCTCATAATAACCATCTGCCACCACTGGTTGCATCCCAAACCAAGCGAATAGACCAAGGAATATGCATAGGGCGAGCACGCTCTTCTTTATCCAGCCATTCAGCATCCGTACACCTCCTCGTCTGACTACCAACTTCGCCAGACGGAGGTCATTTCCTGCGATTAGCGTAAGACCAAAAAAACACAACCCTTAAGAGTTGTGTTTGTGAATCAGACTGGTCTGTTGTTCCCCTGTAACGTCAGGGCACCATTCCAGGGCGTCTAGATAGGCCCTAGTAACCAAGGCCACATCTAAGCCTAGTCTCCTTGCGCCTTCTTCCACTTCATCCCATTGACCTCGCTCATAGGCGAGAACCAAGCGCCAAAAATCTTGGTAGGGACCTTTACCATGCACGAGCAAATCGATCATAGCGAGGGGAGCATGGATTTCCTCTAGGACATGACCCAATGGGCGCTGCAGGAGTACATCTAAGAGAGAAAACATCCCGCAGAGAAACAACGTACCCTTGACATCCTTATACTCGGTGTGCCCTGCTAGCTGTTCTGCAAACCGCCCCCGCAACAGGGATGTGACGACTGGAGCTTCTAGCCTGGTGTGAGACATGCGCTGCAAAGCGATAAGGGAAACCCACTTTTTGATCTCCCGCTGGCCTAGAAAGACCAGGGCCTGTTTCACTGTCTTGGTTGGATTCCTCCGGGCAAAGGCAGCAGAGTTGGCCAACCGAAGGAGGCTGTAGGAAAGGGATACGTCCCGGCATATGATGTCGGCCATGCGATCAATGTCTATCTCATCCCTATGTGCCTCAGAGATTAGTTCAAAACACACAAGATGAAGGGGAGCCAAAGCCTTGGCTGTTACGATCTCAGGGCGACTGAAGTAATAGCCTTGGAAGAGGGTGAATCCCAGGTCTTGTGCAAGCTTAAGGGCCTCATGGGTCTCTACCTTTTCAGCTAGGAGCAACACATCGCGCTTTTTTAAGCGGTTAACCACAGCCTCTAACTCTTGGTTATCGGCAGTAAGGAAGTCAACCTTGACGATGTCGGCAATGTCGAGAAAGGGCTCGTTATCTTCGTTGTAGACAAAATCATCGAGGGCTAATGTATAGCCAAACTCTTTTAGTTCTCGACATTTCCCCAGGACCTCCTCAGTCCCACGAACAGACTCTAACACTTCCACCACAAGTTTCTCCGTTGGGAACAAGGTAGCCACTTGTTGCTCTAGCAGTCCGACGGAGAAATTAATAAAGGCGGGCTTGCCCGAAGTCAATACATCGAGACCGAGATTGTGAAAGGTATCGATGATTACTTTTGATGTGGCTTCGTCGTCATCCCGTCCGGT